>JBOEGA010000066.1:0-44978 GCA_050633205.1 Methyloligellaceae bacterium
GACTGGATGCTCGGATGGATAAATTTTAGAATTCCAGCCTGGGCAAAGGACGCAATCATATTCTGGGGAAGCGCTTTATTCTCTCTCAATACAATGCACAGAGAAGTAGCTGGAATAGGCTATTTCCAGTTAAAAAACTATAACGAGTTTATACGAGGGGTACTAAATGCCCAAAAAGAAGACGATAAATGGAATCTTGCAGCTGCTATATTCTATATCATAATACTATTTCCCATCACTGTACTCATTATCCCGGCACTGGCACCTACTCTTATTTTCATACTACTTCGTATAAAAACAGACGGTGTAAAGAAACAGGCTAAAATCTACTTCAAGACTTTTGGCTTCATGGTTTTGCTTATCATTACACTCATGAGTTTCAATCTGGCGTTGCTGAATATCGGTGCTTGGCAAGCTTAAAAATAAAGGAGTTTATATGCCTCTGAAAAATAATAAAATTGCTCTAATTGCCACCTTGGTTCTGGTTGGTCTGGCTATTCTCTTCTCGCTTTATGTCTATAAGGACGCTTTCGCATCTGTCTGGAAAAGAGAAAAAGATCTCCTGATCAAAGGCGGCACAATATTTACTCTGAACATAACTGCCCCTGATAACCTCGAGCATCGCCGCGCTGACCTCAGCGCCTATATTGAATTTAAAACAAAGGCGCACCTGAGACTGACTGCCTATGTCAGCGAACTGAATGAAAAAACGCTTCAGGTCACTATTCCCGGATTAAAAGATATCAAAAGCCTCGCTCTGATACCTTCTGAAAAATCAGGCTTCAGCCTCCATGAGGTCATCAATACACCATCCGGTCAGAATGCTGCGCCAACAGATGGCACAATGTTAGCAACCGGTTACATTGATAAAAAGAAACAATATCTCCTGAAAACGCAACCGATCATGACGTCAGAGACCCTGAAATATGCCAGACCTGATTATGATAAATACGTAGGAAGGCCAATGCTGATGATGGGCTTTAATAAAGATGGTGCAAAACAACTGGCTGATCTGACACGTAAAAATATCGGCAAGACTATTGCTATTGTGGTAAAGACAGGAGGCAACGGAGAACCAAAGGTTGTTACTGCCCCGAAGATTATGACTCCCATCCTGCAGGGTAATCTGCAAATCAGTGGAGCATTCTCCCCACAGGACAATGAACAACTCGCATATTTAATTCGCGCAGGAAACTTGCTATACCACTCAAAAATTACCGATATCAAATACAGGGCACCTTCTTTTGGTGCGAAGGAATAAGAGGGAATAGAACCCCATTGGTGGGGTTGGGTATCCCTACCCCGCCCCCATAATTCTTGCAAACCAAAGTTTATCCCAGGTTTCGTGTTTTGGAATACTTACGCAAAGCTGACAGGCAATCTGGGCCAGGTATATTTTCAGGCACCCCGGCAATTTTGCTACCGGAAAGATTCACACTCTCCAATGCGGGCAAATTCCAGATATCTTCACAAAACTCATCTAATATACTGTGCGCCAGATCAAGCTTTTTCAGCTTAGTCAAAGTCGTGAAAGTTTTCACCCCTTCAGCACAGGTAACAACATCCCAAAGAGCCAACTCTTCAAGGTTCGTCAACGCAGACAAGGCAGCCGTTCCCTCTACTCCAATACCATTATTTGAGAGGTCAAGTTTACGTAAATTGATCATCTCGGAAACGGCTTTGGCTCCTGCAGCACCTATTTCATTGCTCTCCAAACTAAGGTCTTGCAAATTGGTAAGTACGGTTAAAGCCTGAGCTCCTTCATCACCAATAAAATTCCACCCAAGCTTAAGCTCAGTCAAACCTTTTAGTGCGGCCAATGATTTTGCCCCTTCATCAGTAAGATCATTTTTATGCAGATTGAGTTTTCTGAGATTAGGTAGGGCAGACAAGAACAAAATTTCTTCGTCACGGAGATCATTGAAGGACAGATCAAGCTCTGTGAGGTTAACCATAGAAGCCACAGCTCTCTCACGTACAATAGGTATATAAGTATCAGAAAGACAAAATGTTTTGAGATTTTTTAGCGATGATATCGCTAACAATCCTTCTTCACCAATTGAATTACCTGAAACATCAAGTGAGGACAGGCTATCCATCTTAGACAGCTCCCTGGCACCATTGACACCAATTTCACAACACATCAGGTTCAACTCTTTAATACATTTCAATGCTGAAAGGCTTTCAGCACCTTTATCGCCAATTCGATTAAAACCAATATTCAAATATCTCAGATTTTCTAAGGTAGTCAGAGCAATTGCACCCTGATCGCTAATCTCACAATTAATAAGGCTGAGCTTTTCAAGATTTGATAAATCAGAAAGATAATTGCACCCCTCATCCTCAATTTCGTTTGCATACAAATCAAGCTCGATTAGACCTTGTAATGCGGATAATTTTTTGACTCCCTTAATGCTAATCCCATTATTTCTGAGGTATAGCACCTTCAGGTTATGCATAGACGCTAGAGTTTTGCACCCCCGGTCTCCAATCTGGTTGTCATTCAGGTTCAAATGCGTAAGCCAATCAAGCTTAAAAACATCTTTAGGAACTGCCCTTAATTCAAGCTTACTTAGATCAAGTTTTGGAGATCGGCTGGACTGACATTCCGCAATTCGTCTCCTAGCTTCAGCTTTACTTTCCTTTGGCGTCCTCATTGTAAAAAACAATATTAATTCAACGAGTACCGATTCCAGCAAAGTAAACTCAACATCTCTAATTTTTCTCTTCATTTACGTTACCTATACCCATCAGAACCCAATGCGGGATTGAGTAGGATTGCCAGGCCACCGAACCAACAGTATCACACATAACTATCCCCTGAAAAATCTGCGGGACCCAGTACACACCAGACACAGAAAAGTACAGGGAACTATTTGCAACAACAACTTAAAAAAATCCTGACTATCAATGGTTATGTATTGACTAAGGTGGTAGCTTTTTGTGGCAACATTTTATCTGACTTCTGCTTCCTGATCCGGTAATCATTAGAAGCAGTTTCTTTCCTCGCATCACCGATTTACGAATCTGCAGTAAAATCCATTTCTCTGATTTTGTTGCAGAAGTCATAAAACTTTTTCTTATTTCCAGATATTCTATGGATGAAGATATTCTCGTAACTACACATTATGCGAAACACGATATTTTCAAAATAGATATCAATACCGATCTCTACTAAATTTCCATAGCCTGAAGATTTCCAGCTATCATTTTCTATTTCGTAACAACCTTCTTCTTCTATTTTAGAGAGCAGCTCTACTGCAGTTTCCATTGCATACTTTCCAGGAGTAGAAAAAATTGCTGGATCATCACAGGTCGCATTTTGAGATGAAAAAATTTTAGCCATGTTTTTTTTCCTTAATTCATTAACTAAAAAATATCCCCCACCAGTTCCACCATAAATTGCAGAAAACCACCCGCTGCAACCCAGCAGCACCCACCCCCCAAAAAAATACACGTAAATCACACGTGAATCCGCGTGAATTCACGTAAGTCAAACGTAAATTGACGTAGACAGAGCGACACTCAAACGTGAATCAACATAACCAATCAGGCGCAAAACCAGCTCAAAAAATTATCCCCTCACCCAAAAAGCACGAGATAATAATCGCAGGGCCATTACATCAAATGCCCGCCAATAAGCAATCCACCTTCAGAAGGAGCATGAATACCTGTCGTACCTGGAAATGTAATTGGTAAGCCCTTCACAGTCCGAACTGCCAGATAGGCAAAGGCCTGTGCTTCAATAAAATCCGTTTCCCAGTTCAGATCCCCTGCAAGCATAACCTCGCAGTCACCATAATCCTGCAAAGCCTCCTCCAGCATGGAACACAACACCGGATTGCGTGCCCCGCCACCTGTCACGATCCACATTTTGGGAAGCTTCGTCATATGCTCACAGCTTTTGGCTAAACTATGGGCCGTAAAAGCCGTAAGCGTCGCAGCGCCATTTTCCAGAGAAAGGTCGCTCAGGATTTCAAAACTGAAATTATTCCGGTCAAGAGACTTAGGCGGCTCCAGATCAAAATACGGATTCTCCATCAGTTCCTCCAGATGCGCCTCACTCACAGTCCCGGCATCAGCCAGAACCCCGTCCAGATCCATCGGGCGGCCAATATGCATCGCTACCCAGTCATCAATCAGCGCATTGCCGGGCCCCGTATCAAAGGCCAGCATATCATCCCCTTCACCAACCCAGGTAACATTCGCAACACCACCAATATTAACAACAGCCACAGGCAACCGCAGATCAGCATAATTTACCAGCGCCTGATGATATACCGGAACCAGCGGTGCACCCTGCCCTCCCTGCGCAATATCATCAGCCCTCAGGTCACAAACCGTTGGCACACCAAATGCCTCATAGATCTGCCCCCCGGACCCAAGCTGCACAGTCAAAGCCCTGTCAGGCGCATGAAAAACCGTCTGCCCGTGAAACCCGATAACATCCACCATCTGCATGGAAATATTTTCCTGCTGGCAGAACTCCCTGATCGCCTTGATATGAGCCTTGGTAACCTCAATTTCCGCCAGTCCCAGCGCACCGGAACGATCCTCACGATCTTCTATCAATTGCGCCGCCTCAATGGCCTCGCAAATCAGATCACGCTGATCGGTCGTATAGGGGCAGAACATCGTCGGACCAAACTCATGGATATGCACTCCATCAGTCTGCATCATGGCAATATCAATGCCATCCATGGATGTTCCACTCATCATTCCGATAGCTGTCAGGTTATCTTTCATAAAAAAAATTCCATCGTCTGGGTATGAAACAAATGAAAAAACTGTTAAATGGCGGATTAATGGCTAAACCAGCCGAATCGTCAAACAACTCAATAAACATTGAAGACCAGATATTATGAGCAGTTACAAGTCCGATTTCCTGCAGGAACTTAGCGCACGCGGTTACCTGAATCAATGCACCGATGAACAAGCCCTTGATGCAAAAGCTGTAAGCGGTCCGGTCATTGGCTATATCGGCTTTGATTGCACGGCTTCCAGCCTGCATATCGGCAGTCTTCTGCCAATTATGATGCTGCGAAAAATGCAGCAGACAGGCCACAAGCCAATTGTTTTGATGGGCGGCGGCACCACAAAAGTAGGCGACCCGTCCGGCAAGGACGAATCCCGCCAGATGCTGACCGATGAAAAAATCAATGAAAACATGGCTGGCATCAAAAAAGTCTTCGAAAAATTCCTGACCTTCGGAGACGGGCCAACTGATGCCGTCATGGTCAATAATGCAGACTGGCTCGAAGAGCTGAACTACATCGAATTCCTCCGTGATTATGGACCGCATTTCACAATTAACCGCATGCTGTCCTTCGACTCTGTAAAACTGAGACTTGAGCGCGAACAGCCGCTTACATTTCTGGAATTCAACTACATGCTGCTTCAGGCCTATGATTTCCTTGAATTAAAGCGCCGCTATAACTGCACTCTGCAAATGGGCGGTTCCGACCAGTGGGGCAACATTATCAACGGTGTAGACCTCACAAGACGTGTAGACAGTTCTGAAGTCTTCGGCCTGACAACCTCCCTGCTGACAACCGCCTCCGGTGCCAAAATGGGCAAAACGGCCGCTGGCGCAGTCTGGCTCAACGAAGATATGCTCAGCCCCTACGATTACTGGCAGTACTGGCGCAACACTGAAGACGCCGACGTTGGTAAATTCCTTCGCCTGTTCACAGAGCTTCCACTGGATGAAATTGCAAAACTGGAAGCCCTTGAAGGCTCGGAAATCAACGAAGCCAAGAAAATACTGGCAACAGAGGCCACAGCAATGGCTCATAGCAGGGAAGCAGCCGAAAAAGCCGCTCAGACTGCCCTGGAAGCCTTCGAAAAAGGTGCAATGGCTGAAGGCCTGCCAACAATCGAAATACCTAAAGCTGATCTTGAAGCCGGAATGGGAGTATTAGCCACGTTCGTACAGGCCGGGCTTGCAGGCTCAAACGGTGAAGCAAGACGCCATGTTCAGGGCGGTGCTGCGCGTATTAACGATAAAGCAGTCTCAGATGTAAAATCCCAACTCAACCTTGAGCATCTGACGGAAGAAGGCGTCATCAAGCTTTCAATTGGCAAGAAAAAACACGTACTTGTCAAACCTGTATAATTCTACAGGCAGGACTGGCAAAATCCGGTCCTGCCCTTCTGCATCTTAATGGTTAATGTACATTATTAACTTTGACTGACAACTAACCATTGCATATCTGCGAATAATGTTATGTGATTTGATTCTTGGAGTTTTATTACCAGACTCGCTGTTGGGAGATGCAGTTTGAATCACTTTCGTATTTTATATATTGTACTTTTTAGTCTGTTTATTTCCGGTGCCGCCCTCGCAGCTCCACCACACCTGTCTGCCAGTCATCAGGCGCAGTCGATCCTCAAAAAAGTCGCCATAATTGGCAAGGACCAGCGCAAGGAAGTCCCCCCCGAATATAAACATATCTCCCGCAGCATAGGCATTCTGATCCCCAACCATAGCCGTGGCAGATGGGGCTGCAGCGCATTTTGCGTAGCTGATAATGTAGTCGCAACCAATGCCCATTGCCTGATCCGCACTCCTCATACCGGACAATCAGTCGATATGAGCAACGTCATATTCACCTTTCCCAGAATAACACCAACCAATAATGGCTACGCCGGAACCTACAATATTAATTACAAAAGCACGATGTCCCCAATCCGCTATGTCTCAAGGGATAATCCAAGACTGTCACTCTATGCCGGCAATTATTATGAAAACAAAACATTCAGGTCGAACAGCCATGATTGGGCATTTGCCAAACTGAAAACCCCGATTTGCAGAAACCGGATATTGAAACTGAAAGATATCCCCGTAAGAAAGCTGCAGAAGGCGTCCCGTAAAAAGAAAATCTTTATGCTTGGCTATCATGGCGATGACGAAATGGCATATCAGCGCCTCTCCGAAGGCTGTCGGATATTCTCTCCCAAAAGCACGAGATACCTTCCACGCAGCGCTAGAAGGCAATATAGCCCCCGCAGACCAGTCCTGCCGCACAACTGTGATACGGTAACAGGATCATCCGGATCACCAATAATTATGTCCAGCCAGGAAGGCCCTGTGGTCATTGGTATTAACCGCGGCTCCTTCCGCTACTCACGTTATACCGTTATGCAGAACACCCGCACAGGCCGCACTGTAGGGCGCCCAAAGCTGATTTTCCGCAGCGAAATGAATATGGCCGTTCATACACGTGCCTTTTTGAGCGGGCTGGATCGTTTCAAATCCGAAGACCTCCTCGACAACACTGAACAGTTTATGGAAGTGCAACATCTGCTGAAGCGCCTCAGACTATACCGTGGCAGGGTTGATGGCCTTATGGGCAGAAGCACCCGGTCAGCCATCCTGAAATATGAACGCCGTCAGCACCTGGCCCCTATGGGCTTGCCGACAAAACAGCTTCTGAAAATGCTTAGAATGGAACTGGACCCGATTGCCCGCACATTAAATGAGTCCCTGAACACTGCTGCAGTGCAGTAACCTATTCAGATAAAGGAGACCACACGGGGGGTTTTGATAAAATATCCTCCACAACATCTCCCGGAAATAAAGCATATATAGGAAACCTGATATTCCCGGCCCTCGCCCCTTCCAGAATAGCAGGTCTGATCTCATCTTCTTTATAACGTACAGAAATATGCCCGAGAATTAATGCTTTAAGATCAAGTCTCCCGGCAGATCGGATAACATCTCCAAGTTCACAATGCCCTCTGCTGCTGTCACCTGGAGCTAAGAAAGTAGCTTCATGGATAAGGATCTCTGTCCCCTGCCAGCGCTCAACATCGAATGACGGCGCATCTCCGGAATAACCAAACAGAACATGCTCTTCTGCAACCGTAATATGCTCTTCCCCTTTTTCCTCTCTAAGCCTTCCGATCTCCTGCCCTGGAAGCTTGTGAAACTCCGGCTTCAGCTTCCTCCGGGTTTCCACCAGAGAAAAATCAAGACTTTTAACCAGTTCCGGAGCGACCCCCTGGGCAACGGCAATATGATTGTTCTCCCCGACCTTAACAAAAAGATTTCTGGCAACTTCAATATGCATCCCCCCCTCAACAGCAATCCATTCACAATGAGGAAGATGGGGATCAAATTTTTGCAGGAAATCACGCAGGGCAGGAATTGAGCCGCTGTCCTTTGGATAATAAAACTTCGGAGTATTATCAGACTGCGCAATCGTTTGATAAAGCTGTATCAAACCTCCCAGATGATCCCTGTCAGCATGGCTGAGAAAAATATGACGTATCTTACCGCATTTTCCCCGCAGATTGGCAACGACCCCGTCTCCTGCATCAAACAGAAGGTTATGCTGCTCAAGAAAGTACCAGGTTCCATATCGCGCCGTTGAATAACCAGTGATGTTTACCATAATATCGCCTTAACCTAATTTGATAATTATTTGTTTAATCGAACTTATTTGATTGCGTGACTTCTGGAATATATGGCAAGTAGATACTCAGAAAAGCAGATCATGGCAATCTCTGATTAGCCGTGCTTTTCACTGTTACCAGTCTTAATTGTAAAAGAGTATATATCATGAGTTGGGATAATGTCTGGATTATTGGAGCAAGCACTGGCATTGGCCACCAGATAGCCGTTCAGCTTCAGGGTAAAGTTAAACATATAGTCATTTCAGCAAGATCAGAAGATAAACTGCAGGAAATGGCTAAAGACAACCCTTCGGTCCACCCCTACACTTTTGATGTAACAGATAGAGATCAGGCAGCTCAGGTCTTAAATCGCATAGAAGCAGATATTGGTCTGCCAGACCTTGTTATTTACAACCCAGGCCTGCTGAAAACATATAATACAATACATAAATTTAGCGCAGATGACTGCCTGCAGGCCCTGTCTGTTAACTATATGGGAGCCATCTATCTGCTGGAAAGCCTGCTACCACGCATGATTAAACGCGGCAGTGGTCATATAGCCCTGACAGGCTCAATCTCAAGCTTCAGGGGAATCCCAGGATTTGCAGCCTATGGCCCGACAAAAGCTGCCATTAATAATCTCGCTGAAACGCTGAAACTCGATCTTGCACCTCACAATATCAATGTAAGTGTGATCAACCCCGGCTTCATTGATACACCAATGACTGAAGATACTCTCAGCAGAATGCCGTTCAAAATGACTGTTGATGATGCTGCCAGCCGGATTATTAAGGGCCTTGAAAGCAAAAGATATGAAATCGCATTTCCCTTTACTTCCGTGCGACTTCTGAAAAGGCTCAGATCATTCCCGCATAGCCTGTTCTTTTTCATAGCAAAACGCTTTTTAAATTTCACCTGATTATCAGCTTAGCGCCCGGGCAAACCTTATAACTGTGGACACGACACAGTAAAATGTAAATAAAAATACCCCTGACCAATCTATAATGTAGAATAAGTACAAATTCGTAATCCGCGAATATGTATTGCACACGCGATCTACTTTAGGAGCACTAAATGGGTCTCTCGGGTAATACACAAAATAACTCTCCTGATATTGATCAAGCCCCCTCTATACCGGAATTAAATCAGGAAGAACTGAATTTAATAGAAAATCTGTTTAGCACTCAGCGGTATGAAGAGCTGGAAAAACGAATTGCTCATCATGTAGAGCAAACCCCTTCAGCACTTTTCCTGCATAATATTCTGGGCCTTTCCCAGGCAGGTCTGGGGAAATATGACAAAGCACTTATTAACTACAGGAAAGCCCTGAAGCACCAGCCTGACAATGCAGGCATATATTACAACATAGGCATGGCCTGCCTGAGCACTCACGATTTTGAGGGGGCCATAGCCAGTTTTAATCAGGCAAAAGAGCTGGACCCGAACCTGAAGGGCATAGATAAAAATCTGGGTGTCTCCCTTAATAACCTGCAGCAATATGAACAGGCGATCCGGCATTATGAAAAAGCGCTTGAAGAAAGCCCTGCCGATCATGAGCTGCACAGAAATATCGGCATAGCCTGTGATAACCTTGGACGCCCTGAGGTAGCCATAAATCATTACCTCGGAGCACTACAAAACTCCCCGGCAGATATACCGACATATAACAGACTGGGGTCAGCTCTGATTTCAATTGGCCGGGCAAAAGAGGCAATCAGAGTTTTAAAACAGGGAATCACAATAGCCCCGGAAAACTATGATCTCCATATTAACCTGGGAACTGCTTGCTGTAATCTGGACCAGATTGATGCCGCAACCAGATTGCTCACCCGCGCCGCAGAACTGGAACCCAGGAAATCAAGAGCATATGTCTTGTTAGGCACCTTGATGCAGAAACAGGGCAAATATGATGAAGCGCTGTTTTACCTGGATCAGGCATTGGAACTGGACAGCACGGACCCGGCAACATACTGCCTTAAGGGGACAACATACCTGAAGTCAGGCTTACTACAGACATCTATGGATTGTTTTCAGCAGGCTTTGGAGCTGGAACCAGACCATGTCGATGCACTTTATCTTCTGGGGATTTGCCTCAACGATGAAGGAATGTATGAACAGGCTTACAAATATTTCAACCATGCCTTATCTCTGTCACCTGGTGATGCAAGCCTGCATACCCAACTCGGCAAAAATTGCATTGGAAGGGGCCTCCCGGATAAAGCAATTTCATATTTCAATAATGCACTTGATATTGCTCCGGAATTTTCTGAAGCAGTTATGGGCCTTGCTGAATGCTACAATAAAACGGGAACGTCCTATACAGCTCTTGAAAAATACCAGCAGGTTCTGGAGATACAGCCCAACTCAATAACAGCACTCAGAGAGTTTGCTGAAATTATTTCACGCTTAAATACTGTCAAAATCACCCCTGTTTTACGTAAGCATATAAAAAGCTGCATAGCCAGCAGCAACATATGCAGCAGAAAAGTTGCAGATATTGCCTCCATTATTCTCAAAAAGGATTTAACTGCATTTTTCAGTACCAGCTCCTCAGACCCTGACCTTTTTAAAGATCTGGATAAAATGACGAGCGGATTATTATTGCCCTATTTGCAAAATTGCCAGATATCAAACCCGGATATTCAACAGATAATAATAAAAATAAGAGCCGGACTGTTAACTTCGGTAAATAGCACTGAAACAAACATTTCCTCAAACAATATAATCAGACTGTTAATGGCTTTGGCTTCACAAGGATTTATCAATAACTACGGGTGGCCGGTCACCGATGATGAACACAAAACAGTTTCTATCCTGACTGATAAAATAAATCACCAGCTAATTCACGGTACCCGCCCTGAAGACAAAGATCTTCTGATACTGGCATGTTATAAACCGCTGAAAGAAATAGACACTATAAGAGAGTGGGCTCTGATAGCTTACGAAAACTGCAATCCCTCGCTAAAGCCCCTTCTGAAACAACAGATTATTGAACATGAACGCGAACTCGTTCTTGCTCAAAGCATATCTCAATTGACAGAAATAGAAGAAAGTTCTGATATAACTCCCCCCAAAAACCGGGATATGGAATACTGGGATGGTATTCCTGCTTACACACCTGTAAAATACACCCGGCATATCCATAACCTGATTGCTCCATATAAGGCTGAGCTTCCTGCAGCGACAGAATGCCCGCAAATCCTGATAATCGGATGCAGATCCGGACAGACGGCAATTGCAGCAGCGCAGATATATAAAAAGTCAGATATAAATGCAATCGATACTAATATTGCACAACTCGCCCGCGGCAAACGAATAGCTGACGAGAATGGAATAAATAATATATGCTTTATGCAGGCAGATATTACAAAACTTGATAGTTGGAACAATCGATTTGATGTCATTGAATATTATGAAAACACAGACTTGAATGAAATTTTATTGCATTTAAAACCACTTATGGCAGAAAAAAGCTATTTAAAACTATCCCTGTCCCGCGCTAAATTAGCGGGCCAGACCATTCCTGAAATAATTACAACACTGAACGCCCACTCATTATATTTTCTTGGCCTGGAAATCGATGATCCTCAGGTTAAACAGTCATACCTGCAAATATTTCCTGATGATCAGAATTGCACCAACCCTGCAAACTGGCAGGAATTCGAAACGCTGAATCCATCTACATTTAGTGATAATATTAAGGTCTGGATATGCTCGCACTAGGGACAGGTCCTGACCATGGCCGGCCATAACGATATGCCTGAACAGTTTCAACTCTCAATCTGTCCTTATAAATATATATAGCATGTGCCCCGTTTGCCTTAAGCTGTTTCCTGTCTATTATTACTTTTGCTGACCCGCATGACCTCTTGATATAAAGGCGCGAAATAACAATATCTGCCTTTTTACAATCTTCATATAAAGCAGAGGGGTGTAAAACAAAACTCAATACCCTGCCCTTCACTCTTGCTATGCAGCCGGTCCTGTCACATTGAAATACCTTCTTCGACCTTGCATCCTTTACATCCCTGCCATCTCCATAAATTTGCAACCATTTTTGAAGACTGAATTCCCCTCCCCTTCTGTCCGGCACGGCCAGTACTCCATTCTCCTGCTTGATAGCTACAACTTTTCCATCACGGTCAATAATAACATCAGGAAATAAATAGGTAGGCATCAATGCCAGCCCCATACCAATGATAAAGAACCCGTAATATCTCCACCACCCTTTCCAGCATATCAGCCAGAGGCCTCCCCCTGTCAGTAACATCAGTGACAATAACGGCATTTGGGGAACTGCCCGCACAGCTCCTGGCAGAGAAGATACATAATTTGCAATTTCCAGAAGAATAGAAAGCCCCCACTGCATAATAGCCAGCGGTATATACTCCAGCCCTAATGGAATAGCCAGAAAGCTGAGCAAAGCCATTGGCATAATAACAAGACCAATAACCGGCATCGCCAATAGGTTACCTAACAGACTGAACTGACTGATTTTATGAAAATGATAGGCAGCTATTGGTGCAACAGCCAGCCCCGCAATAATGGTAGTACTTGCAATTCCGGCAAGGTATCTAACCGGGAATATTGTAGGGCGCCTCAATATCTGCCCCTCTTCTTTCTTGCGCACTCGGTCTTTTGCTACAGCCTCATATATGGCAACAAGAGCCGCCACAGCAGCGAAAGACATCTGGAAACCGACATCAAGCAGACTTTCTGGTCTCAGAAAAAGAATAATCAGCGCTGCCAGAGCAACATTACGCAACGTAACACCAGGCCTGTCCACAATGATTGCAATAAACATAACAGCTGCCATAATATAAGCCCGCTGTGTTGACACAGCTCCACCTGATATTAACAGATACACAGCACCGCCAGCCAGTGCGAGAACAGCCGATATTTTCTTGATCGGATATATCAGGGCAACAGATGGAATAGCAGCCAGAAGCCATCGCATTATAAAATAAATTGTCCCTGCCATAATAGCCATATGCAGCCCGGAAATAGCAAGTATATGCGCCAGCCCTGAATCCCGTAATGCTTCCAGGTCTGTTTGATCTATACCACTTCTGTCTCCCGTAATAAGGGCAATAGCAACAGGCGCAAACTTTCCCGGTATAGTCCGGTTGATGGTCTCTTTCACCTGTTCCCGGACTCGCTCAAGGTAAACCTGAATACGCGTTATAAATGGAGGAGCAGTCCCATCAAACTCTGAAGTATTATGAATATTTTCGGGGACAGAAATAGCAAACCCAACACCGCCAATAGCAGAAAACCATAACTTTCTCGCATAATCAAAACCGCCAGGCCAGACTGGTTGTGGCGGCGGATGCAATACGGCCTGAACTTTTATAAGCTGTCCAATAGCAATAACAGCCTTGGGCTGTCTTACCACTACCCTGACACGGTACGGCACCTTACTCCTGCTAAACACCTTCCCGCCTCTCTTAAGCATGGAATGAAGCAATAAAGTAACCTTGGTGCCTCCCTTCGCCTGCTGACTGATATGTTCAGGCCATCCGATGAGTGTTACAGCCTCTGCCTTACCTGTAATAACAGGAGCTGCCATATAACTGCTGCGCACTTTACTCAGCGTAAAACCCAGAGCAGCCCAGAATATTATACCGGAAACCAGTAACCCGATCGTTGACCTGTAACCAATCAGAACAAATCCCGTCCCGATTACAAGCGACGCAATACATATTACCCATCCGGGCTCATGAAATAGAGAAAAATAAATAGATATTCCTATGGCCAGAGATACAGGAACCCATAAGAACCACTGCTGGTGCTCCTGTTCAAGGCCACTGTCAACCGACCACAGCCATGAACTAATTCTCCAGAACACCGATAATTGCCGGAAACTCCCCGCAATTTCTTCTAGTGCCAATGCTCATCAATCCATGTTGACGGTTTGATCGATTTGTATATGCGCTTCCAGCCATCCCCTTTGCCAAGCGGCCAGACCCCTTTTGCCGCCTCATCCGGGTCAGGTTTACCATGAAATACGACAATACGGGCATCCAATGGAAGTTCAGCGGGTTTAAAAAAGCGCATCGGCCAGTTTGGCAAAAGCTCTTCCTTAAAACTCCTGCACCACGATTTGGGCCAGAAGACCTGCTCGCCTTTTGGCTCCAGATAAGCAGATATATACCTCTGTTCAATTCGGTGACGAAGAAAAGTCCCTTGCATATCCTCTTTAAACATATTCAGGATTTCGGGAAATTTGCCCACCGGAAAACGAAATACAGAAGTATTGCCTGTCTTTTTCCTTGGCTCGGTCCAGTTATGAATAACGCAGAACTTTCCTGGCTGATATGCAAAAAAATCATCCAGCCTCCCGGTAATGACAACATCCAGATCAAGAAAAAGCGCATCGCCATCCAGATCAAATAATGGATTATCCCATACCAGTAATTTCAGCCATGGAGTATTTTGCATATGAAAAGGAAGTGAAACATTGAGTTCTGGAATAGGAAAACACTCAACACCTTCAGAAACCTGCGAAGTATCATCAGTGATACAGATAAATCTGTAATCCTTCCCGACAACACCCGCCATATGACGCTGCACCATACAAAACAGACGGTTTACATATTGAGGTCCGTATCTCGTTCCCCATTTCATACATATAATATTTTTCATAATAGGAATATATAAAGGAAAGATAATGTATTAATCAAATAGATTTAATGTATTAAACAGTATTTACCAACAAATTCAAAATTGTTTTCCCCACAACATAAATACTAAAAAAATGCCAAAGCAAAAAATAAAATACATTATTCCTTTATTACGAATTATAAAAATTTAAAAACCTTTCAGAAGCAAAACAATATCATATTTTTGCATTTAAATATATCATGACAGCTAGATTATATTAAAGTATCACAACAAATATTGCATTTATTTTTGACACCCTGTCCGGTATACGTTATGTATTAACTTCAAAATTAATATCAGCCCCTAAACCACTGCGAAAAATAGATTTCTTGAAATTGTTATCAGTTTCAATAACGGGAGAAACTAATGCTATCTGAAGAATATTCAGACTTAGATAATACCGGAAAAATCATACTGGATGATATCTACAACGCCCCCGACCCCTCTGCCTACTACCTCACACTTTCAAAACTGGACTACCAGATACCCGAACAGGGAAAACCCGTATTCCAGAATGTAATCAAAGAATATCGCCAGCAATTTCAGAAAGATAGAACCCGCATACTGGACATAGGCTGTTCATATGGTGTCAATGCCATGCTGCTCAAATGCGATCTTGATATGGCCAGACTGAATGCTCACTATAAGCAGGCAAAAAAAGAAAATCTCTCAACTTCAGAAATGCTCTCAAGAGACAGACTGTTTATGCTGAATAACCTTAAAGATAAAAATCTTGAGGTATTTGGGCTTGATAAATCTTCAAATGCAATTGAGTACGCTACCCGGGCTAAAATCCTGGATGGTGGTGCAGACGATAACCTTGAAGAAAATCGCCCTTCTCAGGAAGCAATGAAAACTCTTGATAATATCGATATTATCACTTCCACTGGATGCATCGGTTATGTAACTGAAAAAACTCTGAAATGGTTATTAAACNNAGCCAAACACTCCCTGGATGCTCAATTTTGTTTTGAGGATGTTCCCGTTTGATGGAATTAGCAAAGAACTGGATAAATTTGGTTATACAACTGAAAAAATCGGCAATATTCCATTCCCGCAGAGAAAGTTTGCCAGTCAGGCGGAACAGAAACAGGTCATAAAAAGATTAACAGAACTCGATATAGATCCCGAAGGATATGAAACCCGTGGATGGTTCTATGCAGATGCCTATATATCGCGTCCTAACACCTGAAATTTAAAAAAATAATCAAAAAAAACTACCTACTGAAAAACGCAAATTTACACCTGTTTTTCAGTAGGTTAATAAAATAAAATCATATTTTTTTCACTCTCGAAATCCCAGTTCATCAAATTTTCACTGAACCTTTCTGCTAATTGCTGCTACTAATATAATATCGACCCGCTTCGTTCCTTTGAAACAGGTCGGGATTATATTAATATAAAGGAGTATCTCTATGCGAAAGCTAAAATTAACTTTGGGCATGTTCGTGTGCGCCATTACTGCGATTTTTGCAGTAGTCAGTGCACAGGCAGGGTCTCTTTCCGGGTCTCTTGCATCAACTAAAGACGCTGCGACTGAAAACTCTCAGGTAGTTAAAGTTCACGGTCGTCACTGTCGTATCATCCGTGGTCACCGTAGCCGCTGCAGAGGGCATTACCGTCACAGAAGCTATGGTCATAGAAAACACCGCAGCCACCGTCGCCACAGAAGCTATGGTCACAACAAATACCGTAGCCACCGTCGTTACAGAAGCCGTGGTCACTACCGTTACAGAAGCCACCGTCGTTACAGAAGCTATGGCCACTACCGTCGTAGAAGCCACAACCGTGTAAGAAGCCGCCTTTGGTTCTAGGGTTGGGAAAGATCAAAGTTATATAACGAGATCTCTCTTTCTTCTATAAGTCCTTGACCTCTCTGGGTTGTTGCTCGGGGAGGTCACACAAAAAGTCCATCGCTCCCAAGCATCTATTTAAAAAATTCAATAGCAAAAGAAGGTGTGGTTATGAAAAATTTCACAACCCTGGAAAAAATCCTGCCCAAACCAGTGCACAGCCTCACAAGAATATCGCAGATTTGCATTCTTTTGCTGTTCACATGCGTCATAAGTGTTTATGCAAAGGCCCAGTCTGACAGTAAGAATAATGGACCGGTCATTTACACAAATGAAAACCTCATGGAAAGCGTACTGAAAAAGTCTACTCTGGACCTGAGCAAACCGAAATTGGTATTTCAGCACATACTGAATAGCCTTCCTGAAAAAGTAAAAGTCTACCCGACTGAAGGGTATTACTATTTTTACTTCTACCAGGATGGCGTAAAATACGCTGGTAATATCCGGCTGGACGTTGAAGAACGTGCTAATGGCAATCTGCTTTTTAATTATTTTAAAGCAACCAATGACTGGTCTTATGATGAAGCTAACAGCTTCCGCAAATTTGGTAAAAAAGACGGCATTATAATCAAAGAAACAGGCAGACTGACTTATGATGTGACTTCAGGCAACAGAACCGTAACATTTATTATAAATGACCTTGCCAATGTAAAACCTCCTTCAGGAATGCTAAAGGCAGACGAAAAATATCTTGGCCCTGTATTTGATGAATCCGGGATCCGTTTTTTCCTCGTATTCAATAAAAACATTAAAGGATTTCATTACATTCTTGACGAAACAGACGGCGTTTCTGATGAATTAATGTCTAACAAAGCTTTGAAAAATATTGTTATTGGCAGACGAACCGGTTTTGCCTTCTATAATAATGCCGAGTTAAAACGCAAAGTTCTGATAGGCGTTCACGATAGAAACTCCGCAGTTAACAATTATTTTGACGGCCCATTTGATCAGCTTCCTGACAGCTTTCTAAATGGTGATGATCTGAAAAATGCAATACTGGAAGTTGCTCCGGGCCTGAAGGGAAAAATAGACAGATACGGTAATTTCGACGGTGACGAACAACGTTATCTGATCTCACCATATACTTATTACAGCGCGGCAGAAGATCTCAAATTTGTTGAAGACTGCGTAACAGGTAAGCAATTTAAAGATACCGGCGAATGCTTCCTCATTCCTGACCAGACCCCGACTGGTGATGAAAACCAAAAGGATGACAAAGAAGGCAAAGCCGACGCTGCTGAAGCAAACAATACAAAGTAAGAATTACATAAAGCCCAGCCCTCCTATTGTGGGGCTGGGCATAGCATATCTCCAATCCCTCCATCAAGTTGCAAACCGTAATAATAGCTTCACAATCAGGCGTCATAATATCCGCATGCGTACTTTATAATAATATGTGGAGTTTGAGAATGCGCCTTCGTAAGCTGATAGCTTTGCCTGTATTAAGTGCTGCTCTTTGTTTCAGCACACTTGCACTGGCGAAAGAAGAAAAAAAAGAAGCACCATCAAGGTTGCCATGGATTGTTAACTGTGCAAGCAATGGCGCAAATGTTAATTGCGTGGCAACTCAGCAGTTGTTTCTTCAGAAAACACGTCAGCTGTTGCTGGGTATCACAGTGAGAGTTCCACCGAAAAGCCGGACAGGTGTTATGATGGTGCAACTACCGCACGGCTTACATTTGCCAGCAGGAATTACTCTTGAAGTTGATGAAGGTGGAGAAGTCAAACAGGCAATTCAGACATGTAATGTGCAGGGCTGTTTTGTTGGTATGACCATTGAAACGGGTTTGCTGAAAAAAATGCAGACTGGCAAGGCAATTTCAATCACCTTTAAAAACCAAAACAAAAAAGACGTAAAGATTGGTGTTCCTTTGAAAGGTTTTGCTGAAGCCTATCAGAAACTGAAATCCTGATTACAGGCTATTGTTGGCCTCCGCTAAAAGGGCTTTACATCATACAATTAAACAGAAATAGCTGGCTTTAGTCAGCTATTTTTTTTGCGTGTAAACAGGACCGTAACAGAAAAAAAGAGGGCGATGTCAGAATTAACACCGCCCTCAGTTTATGTATTCAGAATATTATTATTCTTTTTTAGAAACCAATTGAAAGATCCAGCGTTCCGGAATGCTCATCAACCTTATCTGAGAACTTGCCTTCATATTTCAGTTTCAGATCAAAGCCTTTATCTTCCTGTGTCAGGTTAACACCGGCTTTTACTGTTCCTATAACATTGTCAAACTCACTATTGATATCAAATGAACCGACATCTGAAGGGGACCCGGCAAAGAGTGTTCCGGCTTTCAGCGATGCATCATCAAAGAACAGAGCTCCAACAGAAACAAATGGTCGGATTTTGAGGCCGTTTTCTAGTTTGAAATCAGCACCAATTTCCAGACCAGGCATTGCAGAAAGGAGCGTATTTTCCGTATCTGTCAGTGTCAGATTAAGGCCATCAGCACCGGTTTCAGAGAATTTGTCAAATCTGATATGATTGATATTGAAATCAACGAAAGGCTTCAGATAGAAGTTATTCCGTTTATGCAGATAGGAAGCATGAAACTGTGCACCGAAAGATTCAACCGCACTTTTACCTGTGGCCTGTAGTTCTACAAGTTCAGAAGCGCCGAGCCTTCCGGTAAAGGCATCCCCGTTTGTCTGGTAGAACCGAATATTCCTGATATTATTGTCATACCAGCTATATCCATAATTACCACCAACCGAGAACTGGAAGTTACCTGTACGGTATTTCACAAATGCCCCGGCTTTTGCCTGTTTGAAGCGATCGCTTTTCAAGCGATCATCCACGCTCAGGTCACCATGACCATACTGGAAGGAAATACCCGCAATTGTGCTTTCTGTAAGGCCACTCTGATATCCACCAGCGATACTGTCCATTTCGGAATTCAGGCCGATATTGGCGAATGTGCGTCCCTTGTCAAAGCGGGTTACACGCGCTTCACCCCAGACGCAGTTACCATTGACGATCCTGACTCCCTGGCTTGCAGTCTCACATTTTGAGATATTGCCAAGAAAATTAAGGTCCGTGAACAAAGTAGATATCTGTTGTGCCAGATACGGCTCCGAATGAAGATGATCAAGCGCAAATGCCAGTTTCTGCTTGCCCTCATCATTATTTGGAAGATTAGCCAGATCAGCCATAACAGCAGCCAGTGTCGTATCCGAACCAATATTACTGTTCATCACAATATTATTGAAATGGTTTCCGGTTGAAGTCTGATTAGGCGTAAACCCGGAAATAGAAAAGTCTACTGAATTGATCGTCAGATAAACATTGTTCTGGTCATTCTCCAGACCATAATCAACAACCAGAGTATCCTGTGCCTCAGCACCGACCGTTACATCACCAGTTCCCGAAGTCAGAATAAGCTGACGCGTATCATCCGACAGGTAAAGCAGATTTGGAATAACCTGTCCCTGTAAATCTACTTTGCCAGAAACATTAATCAGATCCGTATCACCATGATTATTGGCAGGGTTATCGAATGATGCGTCAACAATATACTGACCACCATTCTGCTGTACGAACCCACCGCTCAACTCAGTAGTACCGGCATTTTCCATACGGTACGGATTGATAGTACCACCAGCTTCGTTGGTCAGCAGATTGTCATTGTCTCCCAGATTAATCAAAGTGCTGGTTATAAAATCGCCACCGCTTTTGTTATTGAAGGCATTATTACCAGCCCCAACATCCACAATACCGATCACCATACCACTGTTGTTGATTGTTTCGTTTCCGACAGCCAGATTACCACCAGACACAGCATCCAGGCCATCGCTGGCAATAATAGCACGATCACTCAAAGCAAATACTCGCGTACCTGCCGCGAGGTTAATCTGGTTGTTCTTACCGCCATCAATAATGATTGCAGCAGCAGAACCTGTGCCATCATCAGCAAGTACACCGCCCATAATGACACCACCTGACTGAACTGTTCCGTCAGCCAGAGTGATGTCTCCACCATTGCTCAGATTAATGGTAATATTGCTGCCACCGTCACCGCCAACGCTCTGTGCGAAGATACCGATACCGTTATAAGATGGGCTCAGAATAGAACCGGAATGATTGATAAGAATCTCGCCGCCTTTACCTGATCCACCGACTGAACCGGCAAATGCCTGCCCTGTCTGCACATCAAAGCTTGTGTCATCGATATCACCGTCACCATCAAGGTCAGCACCCACTTCCGTTTCGGTAAGAGCGACTGTGCTGCCGATAACACCACCACCACCACCGATGCTTTGAGCAAAGATACCGATTGAACCGGCACGCTCTTCAGTGTCTGCGCTGTTTCCGCCCTGAACATAAATCAGGCCATTGCTTCCGACTGTAACATTACCGCCATTACCATCACCAGGTGTAAGAAGATCCTGAAGCAGAGAGGTTCCCTGTCCAATAACATTCAGCTCGGTGACGGTATTATTATCAACATCAATGACAGCATCAACGCCGTAAGTATCCTTCACAACATCACCACTAAGTTGCGTCAGGTTATATACCGAAATCCCAAACTCTTTCACACCAAGCGAAATGTCTCCGGCTATACCGCCACCACCGCCAACACTTTGAGCAAAGATACCGTGAGAACCGACACCTGTAGTGAAGATGTTTCCATCTTGCGTGACTGAAACCTCACCACCAGCGCCCGATGCACCACCCATACCGCCTATGCCAACTTTACCAACATTGGACAGGTGAGCAGCACCTCCGGTACCGCCGCCTCCACCAACACTTTGGGCATATACACCGTAGGAAAGGTCACCCGATGTATACAGGTTACCGACGTTATTGACGATCACATCACCGCCATCACCTGCAGCTCCGGCGAAACCACCAACTGCAACACCATAAGACGGCGTAAACGTATCTTTCAGGAACTTCTTAAGACCACCTTTTGCACTGCCCGTTTTACGAATATCCTTGATAAGTTCGTTACGAAGACTGCGGATACTGCCAAAATCAGCACTACCACCATTACCACCGCCGCCACCAATGCTTTGTGCAAAGACTGCGCTGGCAACAGAACCTTCAGTCGCGATGTCACCGTTATTGGTCACTGTTACAGTACCACCATCTCCGGCATTACCACCCCATCCACCGATAGAGATATCACCTGAGAAGCCGGAGTCTGCACGGCCACCCTGACCTCCGCCACCGCCGATGCTTTGCGCAAAGATGCCGTT
The DNA here is from genome assembly GCA_050633205.1 of Methyloligellaceae bacterium. Lineage (GTDB taxonomy): Bacteria > Pseudomonadota > Alphaproteobacteria > Rhizobiales > CBDHHC01 > CBDHHC01. The sequence continues at coordinate 22,119 of JBOEGA010000066.1, forward strand.
TGCAGCATCGCCACGGGTATAAATAGATCCATTAGCTGTATTGATGACTGCGACATCGCCACCATCACCGCCACCGCCACCAAAACCACCAACTGCAATTTTCCACTTCTTGAAGCGGGCTTTCTGGTCATTTTCAAATAACGCAGACAGTTCTTCGTTACTGGTTTTGGAGAGACCACCAACTCCTCCACCGCCACCAACACTCTGCGCGAAGATACCGGTACTAGAGGCACCAGTTGTAAATATCAAACCATCATTGGTAACATTGACAGAACCACCTTCACCGGCAGCTCCACCAAACCCGCCTACTGTTGCAGCAAACTGCTTGGCAGGAAGAACATTTTCGATGTCAGCTTTAACCTGCAGCGTAAAGGCACGAGAGTCACCGCCATCACCGCCGCCGCCGCCAACGCTTTGTGCGAAGACGCCAAAACCACCGGGTCCGGTTGTAATGATCTGCCCGTTATTTGCAACTATGACCTCGCCGCCGTGGCCACCTGTGCCACCAAATCCGCCGACTGATACTGCAAAGGAACCTGCATTACTGGCTTTCACAGCACCTGCTGCTGCAGTACTGACACCACCGGCACCGCCGCCGCCACCAACACTTTGTGCATAGATACCATGACCACCGGTACCGAATGTAAATATCTCGCCATCATTGGTTACATCAACAAGACCACCAAGACCACCGTCACCACCAAGACCGCCGACACTCACAGATAAACTCATGGTATTGGCACCTGTACTACCTGAATAAGCACCACCAGCACCAACATCTATGTCTTCAGGATTGCCATTGACAGCTTTGGTAACAATGCCATCACCAATAACATTCTCACCCCAGAAATCCTTATCAAGTCCCGTATCTCCGCCAGCTCCGCCGCCGCCGCCGATGCTTTGCGCCATGATACCATGAGCACGGTCACCGGATACGAGGATCGTTCCATCATTGTTGACAAATACTGTACTTCCGTTTGCACCCGTACCACCAAAACCACCGATTGAAACAGCCATATTGTATGATTCACTGCCGCTGAATGCCATTGAACCACTCCAGCCCGCTGCACCACCGTTTCCACCGATGCTTTGAGCCATAATACCATGTGAGTACTGGCCGTTCTTAGAATTAACCAGATCACCGGTTATAATGTTCCCGGAGTTCCAGACATTCACTTCACCTGCTCCGGATCCTTCTCCGCCAAATCCACCGATAGATACAGAAGCATTTATGGATGAAGAGCCACCGAATGAAGCACCAATAGATCCGCCACCTGTTCCTCCTGATCCGACAATGCTCTGTGCAAGGATACCGTAGGAATGATCTCCCAGAGCAGCAATATCTGTTTCATTAGCTACAAATACATCACCGGAAACAGATCCCTTGCCTCCTTCTCCGCCCAGTGTGACGCTGATTGAAGAGGAGGTATTAGGAGCTGAGCTTCCAGGGAAGGAAACTCCACTCACAGCACCACTAAATCCACCGGAACCACCCGAACCACCTATACTTTGAGCAACAATGCCATGAGCACGGTCACCGGATGTAATGATTGAAGCAGCATCACCCGCCTGGTGCCCTGAATCTATAATTGCGTTTCTAATAAAGTTGCCCTGACTGTCAAAAGTGCCACCAACTGCAACATCTCCGGCAGTACCGCCATTACCGCCTTCACCACCGAGGGATACCGAAACTGAACCGGCAAGATTAAATAATGTGCCGGTCGGTGGAACATTGAGCGTCCCTGCAATACTGAACCCTCCGGCTCCGCCACTGCCACCAACACTCTGCGCAAGGATACCATGAGCGCCTTCGCCCTGTGTATAGATACTGCCATCGTTCAGAACTGATACGGTACCTGCTGTACCGCCATCACCACCTTCACCACCAAGTGATACACCAACGTTAAGACCAAGACTGCCACTGTTCCCTGCAACTGCTACGCTACCACCTGCTGCACCACCGGAACCACCAAGGCTCTGTGCAACAACACCGTGGCTTCTGTCTCCGTTTGTAGTGATATCACCAACGCTGTTAATAGAAACAGCTCTGCCCAGACCACCGTCTCCACCGGAACCACCAAGGCTTACATTGACTGCACCATTACCACTTCCTTTGGATGTCGAGAAAGATCCTGAGAGGCTGAAACCACCAGAACCGCCGCTGCCACCAATACTCTGCGCAAGGATGCCGTAAGCGTCATCTCCACCCGTTGATACATCACCATTATGGGTAACGGATACAGTATTTCCCTTACCACCGTTTCCACCAGAGCCACCAAGAGATACGCCTACACTCAGAGAATCCGAAGCTACAATCGCACCGTTTACGGAGATACTGGTTCCACCGGAGCCACCACTGCCGCCAATGCTTTGTGCCACCAGTCCATGACTGCGATCACCTGTCGTCCCGATATCACCGGTTTGATTGACGTTTACTGTCCCGCTTTCAGCACCGCTGCCTCCTGAGCCACCAAGGCTGACTGTCGCAGCTCCTGCTCCACCTTTGCTTGAGAACGCAAATGCACCAGCACCACTAAATCCGCCAGCACCACCAGAACCACCGAGACTTTGGGCAAGCATGCCATAAGCATCATCACCGGATGTATAAATATTGCCATTATTGGTTACATTGACACTCCCGGCTGTTCCACCACCGCCGCCTGATCCACCAAGAGAGACGCCAGCGCTCAGACCAACACCTGTACTTCCCGATGCCGCAATGGAAATGCTACCACCACCGGCACCACCACCACCACCAAGGCTTTGCGCTACGAGACCGTGACCACGATCACCAACTGTAACGATATTACCCGTGTTGTTAACTGTTACGGCACTACCAGTACCGCCGCCGCCGCCGANNAATTACCGATACGGCACCGCTGCCATTTGAACCGGAGAACGCAAATGCTCCTGCTCCACTGAAGCCGCCAACACCGCCGCCTCCGCCAATGCTCTGGGCCAGAATGCCATAGGCATCATTTCCTTCAGTGTACAATAGATCAGAGGTATCTGTAACATTGACACTGCCTGCACGGGATCCACTCCCGCCTTTCCCACCAAGGCTCACCGACGCAGCGACAGAACCTTTGGCGCCAATAGCCCCTGATGCCCCTATGCTCCATCCACCGGCACCACCTCCGCCGCCAATACTTTGCGCAACAACAGCATGAGAACTTTCGCCTGTTGTATATATATTTCCGGAGTTATTCAGAATCACCTGGCCGGAATTATTTCCCGAACCACCTGTACCACCAAGACCAACAGCAACACTTGCCCCAACAACACCGCCAGAACCGGAGAAACTGAAATTACCCCCACCGGTTCCTCCACCGCCACCAAGGCTTTGTGCCAGAAGACCGAATGAATTATTACCGGTCGTAACAACTGTTCCGTCATTGGTTAAATCAACCCGGTTGCCTGATCCGCCATTAGATCCGGATCCACCAAGCCCCACAGATACTGCCCCGGATGCACTCAGACCACCGGAGAAATTAAATCCTCCATCACCGCCGCCACCGCCGATGCTTTGAGCAACGATACCCATGGAACTGTTGCCGATAGTCATGATATCACCATCATTGGTAATCTCGACACGATGACCATTGCCACCGGTCCCACCATTTCCACCAAGGCCAACATTAATATTTGCACCTGAGCTGATGCCTGCTGCAACTGACAGACCACCTGATCCGCCACCACCGCCAACACTTTGCCCAAGAATACCATGAGCCGTATTGCCTGCCGTATTTATTGTATTATGGTTATTGATCGTAACTTTCTGACTGCTGCCGCCAGAACCGCCTTTTCCGCCAAGACTGACGTTAACACTGGCACCGCCGGAAATTGATGCTGCAATTGATGCTCCACCAGTTCCTCCACCACCTCCGATGCTCTGCCCGAATATGCCATGTGCACCATTACCGCCTGTAGAAATCTGACCAAAATTATCTATATCAACAGTATTACTGCCTCCGCCTTTACCACCGGAACCGCCGACACCAACAGAAACACTGCCCCCCATGCTTGCAGACGCAGCAACAGCCAGACCGCCATTCCCGCCACCGCCACCAATACTTTGACCAAGAATTCCGTATGAACGCTCACCTTCATTAGTGAAACTGTCGCCAGTTGTTATAGTCGCATAACTTGTAATATCAACAACACCTCCGGAACCGCCGTCACCACCACTGCCTCCGACACCAACCGAAACACTGGCACCAGTACTGATATTGGCGCTGACACCATACCCGCCATTACCGCCTCCACCGCCAATACTTTGGGCAATGATCCCGCTGGATTCTTCTCCCGCTGTTGAGATTATTGATGATGTATCCTGTACATTGACAACAACCCTGTTACCATTTCCTCCCAGACCTGCTGAACCGCCAACAGCAACAGTAACCCCGACGCCAATTGATGTCGCGTTGCCACCATTACCGCCACCGCCGCCGATTGACTGTGCAAACACGGCATTTGCCTTATTGCCGTGAGTAACAACTGAACCGCCGTTCTGATTGTATCTGACAACACCTCCATGACCACCTGAACCGGCCTTACCACCTACTGTAAAGAGGCCACCAGCGTTGCCGCCGTCGCCGCCACCACCACCAATCGAATGAGCAAGAACACCATGTGCCCCATAATTGGTTGTTTCAATAGAACCGGAATTGGTAACTGTTACATTGCCACTGCTGGCAAAACCACCACCGTTACCACCCAGAGCGACCAAGCCACCAGAGCTGGTTCCTGATCCTGCACCTGCACCATAACTGCGGGCAAAGATACCATAGGCACCGTTTCCGGTTGTGCGGATAGAACCTTCATTATTAACGGAAACACTGCCGCCAACCCCGCCATCGCCACCATCCTGGCCAAGCGCAACAAGGGAACTGGAACCACCCCCGGCACCACCATCTCCGCCTTTACTTTCCGCCAACACACCATGTGCACCAGATCCGGAAGTAACAATATCAGAACCTTCTCTCAGATTTACATCAACAGTACCACCGGCCCCGCCATCACCCCCGGCACCCGGATCAGAAACGATCAGGCCGAACATTCCTCCGCCATTTCCACCTTTACCACCTGTGCTGGATGCGTATACACCATATTTATTGCTGCCTGTGGTCGTGATAGAGCCGTCATTTGTTACAGCAACCGAGCCACCACTTTTTCCCGAACCACCATCATATCCCCAGGAGTAGAACAGAATTGTGCCCGTACCGCCATTGCCGCCGTTACCACCAGTGGCTGAAGCAACAATTCCGTGAGCATTGGACGTTCTGAAATTTGCTGAATTGATAAGCGTTACATCACCAACAGCAATACCTGAACCACCTCGGTCAGCGCCCGAAGCAATATAATTATCCAGATGTTCAAGTGGAAGCTGGTTACCATTGGAATCCGCAAGAAACTCTGATCCGCTACTGTCAGTTTTCACATAAATGATACGGCCAAGATCATCACGGAGAGGAGTTGTACTCCCCGGCCCCGTAACCAGATAATAATAATCATCCGTATCGTCATCTGGCGTTCCATTATCACTCAGTGCTTTATTCACACTGTTATCTGTCTGAATACCACTATTCCCGGAAGTGCCGGATTTCTTCAGTTGTATGCCATGAACATTGCCATTGATAACCACAGTGCCATTGGCATTGACAGTTAGCTGGCTGACACCCCGATTAATACATTGAATCCCGGATGAGGTAAGTGTTCTTGTTTGTGGCGAAGAGTTTGCAGTACAGTTAGCAGCTACAGCACCTGGTATTGGTGCAACTAAATATAATGAAATAGCTGTTGTTGCAGCTAGAAAGGACTTTAAACTTCCTTTTTTCAGACCATTCGATAAGGCAATAGAAAACACACCACGCGCACAACGCGATACAACCTGACCCAACATATGCCCCCCCGGTCTAACGTTGAGTATCGGCTCCATTATTCTCTGTGATAATGATTACTCGGATACTCAACAACTAATTTTTTAGATAAGACAGGTTCGCCGGACTTATTCTGCCGGACATGCTACACCCGCCTTACGGAGATCAGGTTCCACTACTTTTACGACAGTTTGATTACAAATGATCTGGATAAATCAGTAAGGGTATCTTTCAGAACTTCAGTGACTTTCCTGTAACGGATACAGACGTTTAATTATGTAAAATTACAAAATTGGTATAACTAAGTAATCTGATTAGATAAGAAGAATAATAGAATATTGACTGGTTATACATCACATTGAATTATGCAAAAATTGATCAGGGGTAAGATAATATGGCTGAAAAAGCTGACGTCATTATTATAGGGGCTGGTCTGGCTGGCTTAACAGCAGCACTTATGCTTGTTGAACGTGGCAAAAGTGTTATAATTCTGGACCAGGAAGGTGAGCAGTCAATTGGTGGACAGGCTTTCTGGTCTGTTGGTGGTCTCTTTATGGTAGATACGCCTGAACAACGCCGCAGCGGAATAAAAGACAGCTACGAACTGGCTATGCAGGACTGGATGGGAACTGCCCAGTTCGACCGCCCCGAAGATTTCTGGCCACGCAAATGGGCAGAAATCTATGTGGAGTTTTCAGCCTCTGAAATGCACCCCTGGCTGAAAAATATCGGAATGAAATGGTTTTCTCTGGTCGGCTGGGCTGAGCGTGGGGGGGCACTGGCTCACGGACATGGCAATTCCGTGCCTCGCTTTCATGTAACATGGGGCATGGGCCCTGCCGTAGTCGAACCCTTCGAATTACGCCTTCGCGAAGCTGAAAAAGAAAATAAAATCAAATTCGCATTTCGCCACCAGGTTTCCAACCTGATTACAGAAAATGATACTGTGACAGGTGTCGCAGGTGAAGTTCTTGAAGCTGCCGAAAATCAGCGCGGAGAAAAAACCAGCAGAAACATTGTCGGCAGTTTTGAAATGAAAGCTGATGCCATTATCGTTGCATCTGGTGGAATAGGCGGAAACCTTGACCTTGTCCGCAAAAACTGGCCAGTCAGTGAAATGGGCGAACCACCAAAGACTATGATAGCCGGCGTACCACACCATGTAGATGGCCGCATGTTACAGATCAGTGAACAGGCAGGTGGAGCCGTAATCAATTCAGATCGCATGTGGCACTATACGGAAGGCTTGAAAAACTGGGACCCTATCTGGCCGGATCATGGCATAAGAATTCTGCCCGGCCCTTCATCTTTGTGGTTCGATGCAACCGGCAACCGCCTCCCTGCTCCCTGTTTCCCGGGATTTGATACCCGCGGAACATTAAAACATATTATGTCCACCGGTTACGACTATTCATGGTTCGTCACAACCAGAAAAATTATAGCTAAGGAATTTGCTCTCTCCGGTTCCGAGCAAAACCCTGACTTCACATCCAAAAGCATGCTGAAAGTTCTGATGGGCCGGTTTACGGGAAGCGGACAGAAACCAGTACAGGCATTCCTTGATCACGGCGAAGATTTTGTTGTCAGCAATAACCTGACGGACCTTGTCAACGGCATGAACAAACTCACCGGCGAGCCCCTGATTGATCACGATCACCTCAAAATGCAGGTCAGCGCAAGGGATAATGAAATTGAAAATGCTTTTAGTAAAGACGCGCAGGTTCTGGCTATCCGTGGTTTTCGCAATTATTTCGGTGACAAAACGATGCGTGTTGCCACCCCGCACAGAATTCTGGATCCCAAAGCAGGTCCCCTTGTTGCTGTCCGTCTGAATATTCTCACCAGAAAGTCACTGGGTGGCCTGCATACCAATCTTGATGCTCAGGTTCTCAATAATCAGGGACAACCCATCCCGGGACTCTATGCAGCTGGCGAAGTTGCTGGATTTGGAGGAGGCGGATATCATGGCTATAGCTCGTTGGAGGGAACGTTTCTCGGGGGCTGCCTGTTCTCAGGCAAAGTCGCAGGAACAAATGCATTGAGCTAAACCTGAAGCAGGATAGCTTCATAAGAAAGCCATCCTGCAAACAGTTACCTTTAAACAGAACCTGTCTACAATGAGATAATAAGACCCTTGTCAGGTGTTGACTGCCCGGAAAGCACCTGACGGTAAGCCTTTTCCAGCCCTTCGCTGCCGGTTTCAGTCTTCACGTCTATCCATCCACCAACAAAACTGACAAACTCCGACCAGACCTCTCCTAGTCGTGTCTGAAAACCGGCACCGCCCCACTCACTGACACGTTTTTCAGCCTGTGATGGCGCAAAAAACAGCTTGGGCTCCGGGCCAGCCAGATCCTTTGGTAACCCCGAACGCTGATCCCAATGAGATGCTCCCACCAGACAACTATACTTAAGCTGGTCACCATAATGATTGTGAATATTGCCAAGCACAGTACCATTCCCGGCAAAATCAACACTGGAACAGGCTACAGAACTATCAAGCGTCTTAACCTGATCATACGCCACAACCCGGTCATAACATCCCAGCCCCTCAACAAACGAAACATTGCCCGGAGATGTTAAACCGACAATTTCATAATTTTGATTTCTCGAAACCCTGTTCCGATGCAGAAGAAACGCCATCCCAAGCGCTGTTTTCGAGGAAGCACTTGTCAGGAGTGCGGTTTCTGCTGAAAAGAAATCATTATCCTCATAAAAGTCATCGAGCAGAAAAGAGGTCGTAAACAACGGCCTGAGCAACATTTGCAATGCTTCCGTACCTTTATTATACAGGGGATCTGACGAACATTTTAAATACTGGTTATAAACTGATGATAACGGCTTCCTGTGAATAGCATCATCAACAAACATTGCACTGGAAACACGCCCCGGCTCCACAACCAGATGCGTTCCCATGGGCAAATACCCGTAGAACCTCTCACCAGCCTCTATACCTTCGCATTTCGTTTCCACAACCTCTGCAAAACCCCATACTGGAATAATGCCATACCCTTCATCTGCCGGGAAAAAATCCCAATAACGCATCCGGTCTCCCATTGTAGCATATGTAATATTATTTGCCGTAAATGAAAAACTGTCTACCTTAAGCAGAACCTGACCGTCCTTAAGGCTTTCCCCTGACGGTATCACTGAAGAAATTAATCTGGTATCGGAAAGGTTATTTCGGTTAACCTGAAATACGGTTTGCGTTGTCATTCAGCCTGATCCCTTTTATATGCCTTGTCATCGGAGCAGGCCGGACAATATTTACCGGCCGCTCCTGCTTCATAAATCCGCGTCCCTGCCTGGTTTAATCCAGAGCCGGATAGTCCGTATAACCATGAGGACCTTCACCACCATAAAGTGAAGCATCTTCATAAGGCTTGTTAAGAGGCTTGTTTTCCTTAAATCTACGTGGCAGATCCGGATTGGTAATCATCTTCCGTCCGAATGCGACCATATCCGCTTTCCCGCTTTCAATAGCTTCGATAGCCATTTCTCTCGTATAACCATTATTCACCATCCAGGTACCGGAATACAGCTTGCGCAATGCATCGTAGTCAAACGGTGCATTATCACGCGGACCGCCAGTATGACCTTCAACCACATGGATATACACCGGATGCAGTTTCTCAAGCTCACTGACCACATATTCAAACAGCGGCTGAGGATCGCTCTCTGATGAATCATTTACCGGAGAAACTGGTGAAATACGTATACCGGCACGATCAGCGCCGATCTCGGCAACAACAGCATTCATAACTTCCAGCAGAAAGCGCGACCTGTTCTCTATACTTCCCCCATATTGATCATCACGCTTGTTGGAACCATCCCGTAGAAATGAATCAACGAGATACCCATGCGCCCCATGAATCTCCACGCCATCAAAGCCCGCTTTAATAGCATTGGCAGCAGCCACACGAAAATCATTAACAACCTGAGCTATTTCTTCCGTTTCCAGCGCACGAGGTGTTGAAGTATCCACATACCCCTCTCCGGCAACATATGTCTTGGCTTCCGCGGCAACTGCAGACGGAGCAAGAGGAGCCTTGTTCTCAGGTTGAAAAATCGTATGAGACATACGCCCTGTATGCCATAGCTGCACAAAGATCTTTCCACCCTTTGCATGAACAGCATCAGTTACCTTTTTCCATCCTTCAATCTGCTCGGCAGTATGCAACCCCGGAGTAGAACTATAACCCTGCGCTGTTTCAGATACCTGCGTAGCCTCGGCAATAATAAGGCCGACACCAGCACGCTGACTGTAATATTCGATCGAAAGTTCAGAAGGAACATTCCCCTCTGCAGCACGGTTACGGGTTAAAGGCGCCATTGCCATACGGTTTGCAAGCTCAAGCTTACCTAGCTTGACTGGTGTGAACAGATCACGAGCTGCCTGCTCATTATTTGTAGAGGTCATCAATATATCTCCGGTTTTATTGTATATTGTTTGTCATTGGTTTTGCCGAAGCTGTAAAAATGATATCAAGTATTACACCGATATTATCTTGCAACGGTTTTACAGATTGTTCGCTTTTCATTCGTAAAAGACTGCCAGTCCAGACACTTGAAACCAGAAAGGCCAGATCTCGGGCAGAAATATCCTGCCTCGCCCTTCCCTGTTGCTGGGCATCATCGATAAGAACAGCAAGCCGCTCACACCAGGCATCCTGCGCCCTTGTCAGATGCTCCCGGCAACTTTCACTGGATAATGAAACCTCGGCAGAAAAATTCCCTATCAGGCACCCGAGACAGGAAGTATTTCGTGTATGATACGAAATCATCTGCTCAAACATATATCTGATAGCAAGATCCGGCTCCGCAGGAGCATTTTTTATCGTGTACTCCCAATACTCCTTCAAATTCTCCGCATAGTGGTCGATAATTTCCGTACCGAAAACCTCTTTGCTGGAGAAATAGTTGTAAAAGGATCCTTTCGGAGCTCCTGCCCTGTTCGCTATCTGCTGTATGCCGGTTGAGTTATATCCCTGCTCTAGAAACAACCCGAGACCGGCTGCAAGCAGACGCTCTTTCATATCATTGCTAGCCATTTTCTTATTCATAATATATTAATATGACCAGTCGTCTTAAGGAGTCAAACTATTTAACACACTATTCTGAATATTTGTACAGAAATACCCTTACAACCTTGTATTTACGCCACATTTAGACATGCGTCATATCATCATGATATGCACACAATAAACAATAGTACATAGAAAATTCTTCCAGTATAACGTGTATAAATCAAGTTGCAAAAACATCTGATATACCTACAATTTTAAATGCACAAGCAATTAGCTGCGATTTGTTCATTATGTCAAATACCACATTAATATTGCATAATATTACCTCGAAAGGCATAGTAGTTCTGGTTGTAAATAAATCACATAATACAGATCTTACCTCACTTCATTATTGCAACTACCACCATTCCTTTTTTTGCGACACATTCAGACACTTTTCCGCCTCATTTTAAAGTCCAAATCATCCGCATACCTTATTGTAATAAAAAAGATAAAAGAGTTTATGTAAAATGAGCGTATTAAAAAGGGTTACCTGCTACTTTATACTGATCACGTTTTTGGGAGGGCCTATACTGGCAGGTATACAGGATGCTTACGGGCAGTCACCCGGAGATATTAATACCGCTATCCAGCAACAAAGAAAAATCATCCAGCAACAGGAACAGCAACGCAGAGATCGGGAACGAGAACTCAGACAGCTTCCAACAACAACTATAATAGAACAAAAGAAACAACCAGAGCTATCAGGTTCAGGCGGCAAATGCCTTCCTATAAAAACCGTCCGCTTTGATGGAGCAGATCTGCTCAATAAAAAAGAAACAGTTCGCGATACTTTAATCAAAAACTTTATAGGGAAATGCCTGTCTGTAGTCGATATTCTGACAATAGTTCGTGTCGTATCCAACTGGTATATCGAAGAAGGCTACATTACAGCAAGAGCCTGGCCACCTGAACAGGATCTGGCAAAAGGCACCCTGACAATCAAAGTCCTTGAAGGTCGCACAGGCAGCGTTGAAATATATGAAAATGGCAAAAAGCGCAAAGGCGCAGATAATGCCTTCCCACGTATAGTTGGCAAAAGACTTTACATCAGAGATATTGAGCAGGGCCTTGATCAGATCAACAGACTGGCATCTCATAATGCAACCATAAAAATTGAACCTGGCAAAAAAGACGGCTTTAGTAAGCTCCGGGTAGATACCGAAAGAAAAACTGGTATCGTCACCAGAACCACTTTTGACAATAATGGCGTAACAAATACAGGCCAGGAACAAATAGGCCAGTATGTAACCCTGAATGATTTTCTGGGTCTTTATGGCAGCCTCACACTTGGTTACCAGACCAGTAAACCATTTGATGATGATGAGAAATGGTCAGAAGATTATACAGCTTCCCTCTCTATTCCTTTCGGCTACTGGACCTTCTTTGCCAGCGGATCATACAACGAATACAACTCACGCTTTCCAAGCAGATCCGACACGGTGCCTTTTATAGACTCCAGCGGAAATATTATGAATCTTTCTGCAGAAATTGACAGGGTTATTCATCGAGACCGCCTCAGCAAAACAAGACTTTCCGGATTTATTAATTTTAAAAATACAAAATCATACGTCAATGATAACCGGTTAGATGTAAATACCAGGAAGCTGAATATTCTGGGAGCCCGCTTCTCCCACAGCCGAAGTATTCTGGGCGGGTCCCTGAATTATGGCATGGATGCGCAACAGGGCGTCCCTATGTTTGGAAGCCTTAAAGACCCTGATGGCCTGGCCTCTGATGCTCAAAAGGCCGAGTTTTTTAAATTCAGCACAAACTTCAGTTTTTATCGCCCGTTTCAGATTGGAAAATTGCGCTTCAAATATCTGATAAACGGAGCTGGCCAATGGAGTGATGACACTCTCTTTGGTTCCGAACAGTTATCTCTTGGCGGCTCAACAACAATTCGCGGCTTCAGGGATGACACACTTTCTGGCGACACAGGTGGCTATCTCCGTAATGAGATTGCACTAACACTCCCCAATTTATTCAAAGGTACCGCAAGGAGGATTATTGGGGACTTGGATGCTTTTGCAGCTTACGATGTGGGCTGGATAAAAAAGAAGCATGACTATGTCGATATAAATACGGCTGAAAGTGGCAGGCTTTCAGGTTTTGCCACAGGATTAAAACTGAATGGCGGAATGTTTTACGGGCAGGTTGCATATGAAAAAGCTCTTGAAGCTCCCGACCATATGCAACAGGACAACGAATTAGTCAGGTTTAATGCTGGAATGTCATTCAAATGGTAGTTTGAACACCGGCATATTAGTTACAATTGAAATATCCTCGGGATTTAAAAGAACACTGAGTGAGAGGGACGTAAGATGTTTGGAAATATTATCTCCAGAGTGATGCCTGCTCAAAACAAAAGGCAAAGTGCAATAATAGCAGGTGCAGCACTGGCATTGGTATCCGTTTTCGGAACACTGGCCTGGTCTCAATCAAACCCGGCACCAACTCCCAAACCTGAAGTCATTAATATTCAGGACCCAAATAAACCCGGTGGCATATCTCACAATAAATTTCAGAACTATAATGTCCCTAAAGAAGGCATCATATTAAATAACAGCCAGACTGATGGAACGTCCCAGATTGGTGGCAACGTAAATGCCAACCCCAATCTTCAGACTGGAACCGCAGGAATAATTCTTAACGAGGTAACCGGAAACAGCCGCTCCAGACTGGAAGGAACAACAGAGGTTTTCGGCTCCAAAGCAGATGTAATCATTGCCAATCCCTATGGCGTTACCTGCTCAGGTTGCGGTTTCATCAATACTGACCGGGCTACTTTATCTACGGGACGCCCTGTATTTAATGAAGAAACAGGAGACTTCATTGGACTTGATGTCCATACCAGAGATGAGAACGGAAAGCTGATCAAGGGAGCAACCGTTAATATCGAAGGCACTGGCGCTGATGTAAAAGGGCTGGAATATTTCGATATCGTATCCCGTGCAATTCAGATCAATGCAGATATTGATGGTGACCCGTCTAAAACCAGGATCGGCCTGTTCGCTGGCATAAACAGCTATAACTATAAGGACAGAACCGTTACGGTTAGAGGAACAGAAGAGGAAGACAAACCACTGTTCGGCATCAGCTCCTCTTTGCTGGGTGGCGCTTATGGCAATAAAATTCAGATGATTGCTACCGAAAAAGGCGTTGGCATTAAAGCACCGAAAGAAATGAAAGCTGCCTATGGTGGCATTCACATGTCAGCAGATGGCAAAATTAAATTCGGCAACGCCTATGCAAAAAAGAAAATTTACGCCAGATCTCACTCCTCTGACATCTCCGTTGAAGGCTTTGTATATTCTGAAACCGCTCTCGAACTGACTGCAGGTGCCCAGGTTTCTGTTCTGGATAACATGGCAGCAGGTGCCAAAGGTAATGTAACCATTAAATCTGCCTCACTGGATATAGGTACAGGAGCAAAACTGCAGGCTGATCTGAACGAAAATGATGAACTTGTAAATAATGGTCTGCTGACAATTGAAACTGCGGCTTTGAATAACAGGGGAGCAATTGAAGCCGGAACGGACATAAACATTTCAGGTCAGGATTTCGATACCGATGACGGCATAACTCCAGCAACAGGAAAAGTTGAAAATACCGGTCAGATCCTGGCCCTTGGAACACTGAATATATTAAGCGGTGAGCTGTTTAATAATTCAGGAGCATCTATCCGGTCAAATAGCAATGCAACCCTAAACATAGCAGATAACTTCAGAAATGAAGGCAACATAAATTCAGGTGCGGATATAAATATCACTGGAACAGCATCACTTCAGAATATTGGTTCCATTGATGGTACAACAGGCGTCGAAATTGTTGGCGTAACCCTTACCAACTCAGGGGATGTCACTTCTGGCGGCACCATAAAGCTGGCACTGACCGGTAACCTGAACAACTCCGGTCAGCTTCTGGCTGGCAGCAATGCCGATATCAATGCAGCAGGTTCACTAACCAACTCAGGTGCTATACAAGGCACTAATGGTGCAAGCCTGACATCTGGCAACGGCCTGAATAACTCTGGGGATATCTCATCTGATAAAACTGTAGCAATCAATACAACGGGTAATCTCACAAACTCAGGCTCAGTTAATGCGGGTGGCAATGCTGATATCGCTGCAACAGGTTCACTGACCAACTCAGGTGCTATACAAGGCACTAATGGTGTAAGCCTGACATCTGGCAACGGCCTGAATAACTCAGGAGATATCTCATCTGATAAAACTGTAGCAATCAATACAACGGGTAATCTCACAAACTCAGGCTCGGTTAATGCAGGTGGCAATGCTGATATAGCTGCAACCGGATCAATAACCAATTCCGGTTTGCTTCAGAGCGGAAATGGCACAAAAGTGACCTCCGGAGGAAACTTAAATAATTCCGGAGATATCACTTCTGAAAAATCTGTAGCAATCAACACCGCTGGCGACCTGACAAATTCCGGCAACATAAATGCTGGTGGAGGGGCTGATATTGATACAGGCGGTTCTTTGATAAACAGCGGAGAAATTAACTCTGCAGAAGACCTGAATATCGCTGTTGCTGGCAATCTCTTAAATAACGGAACAGCGGTTATAGCCTCAGCATCCAATATATCTTTGACAGTTGTTGGTGACCTGTCCAACAGTGAGACAGCAAAAATAACCTCTGGCAAAACACTGAATATTGAAGCCACAACACTCGATAACTTTGGCGCAATGTTCCTTGGTGAAGAGCGTGGAGAAATTTCAGGAGAAAATATTAATCTTAAAGTTGTGAACCTGAATAACCTGGGTAACATTACAGCAACTGGCAATATTGATATTAACGCTGATGTCGCCGTATACAATACATTTGCCAGTATCGTTGCTGATGGCGATGTAGATATTAAAGCCGTTGATCTGATTGAAAACCTTGCTGGTACAATCAGGGGACGGGATGTAGACCTTAGCGCAAAAACTATCCGTAACGAAGATCTTATTAAACGTGGCGGCAATATTGTTCTCCCTGACTTTGTAAGCCTGAGAATACAACTTGCTGTCAGCAATATGGTTGAAGAGGCTTTGGACGAATATCGCCTGAAAGTTAAAAAGCTTGATGATAAGGCAATTGATGCACTACGCAAGCAACTGAATGAAGCCGCTCAGGCATTCGTACAGACTTCAGCAAACCAGCTGCTTCAGAATAGCAAAAGCTCCCTGGCTGCACTTCAGAGAAACCTTATAAATGATGCCGTTACGGCAGCCGACATCGCAAATACACCTCCTAAAAAAGCGAAGTTTTTCAATAGGGGACGTGGCGGACGTAATAACTTTATCAACCAGAGCAAAAAAACAGTTACCAGAGGTGGCCGTACGGTCAATGTAATTCAGAATACAAGAGGCCGCTCGGGAAGAGGAGGACTCTTTGCAGCTTTGATAAAAAGTCAGGAAGACGCCAGTAAAAATAACCATGAAGAAAAAATTGCGGGTAGCTCCGAAATTAATGCAACTGGCAATCTCACAATGACAGCTACAGATGATATTTCATCTGTAGGTGGCAATCTTATTGCCAGAAATGACATCAATCTGACAGCAGGCAACGACATTAATATTGACGCCCGTCGCATGAGCATGCGCGATCACCGCAGAATTAGTGGCGGTCATGATAATAAATCCAGAATTACAAATAAACTGAATGAAACCTCAGCCGGAGGAAATATTTCCATCAATGCCGGAAATGATATCCTGCTGAAAGGCACCAGAATAACTTCCGGCAATAATACCAATGTCAATGCTGTTGGAGATATTAAATTCTCAAGCGTTAAGGACGAATATCACAAGGACTATTACAAGAAGAAAAAGTCCGGTGCTTTCAATCATAAAAAGAAGAAAACAGTTCATAAGGTTGATGAGACCACTACCGTAAAAAGTTCTATTACTTCAGGCGGTGAAGTGAATATGGTCTCTGAAGAAAAGGGAATACTCGCTGACGCTGCTGACATCTATTCTGAAGGCAGAATCCTTCTGAAATCAAATGCAGATAATGTTATCGTAAAAGCCAATGTCGATATCACCAAGACAGAAAAATATACAAAGAAAAGCTCTGGATGGGGACTTAAATCCAGCAGCTCAAAAGATAAAGGTTACTCCAAACGGCACGAGGCATCATTTGTCAGCGCTACAGGCGATGTAATTCTGGACTCCGGTGCCGGTGATCTGGTCATAAACGGTTCCGTAGTTGAATCCGATAGCAGCATCTACCTCCGCGGAGAAAATATAAGCATAGAGTCCGTTACAGATGTCTATGATGAAAGCCATGAAAAGAGATCCAAAGGCTTCTTCAGTGACAGCGGCATCAGCACCAGCCGCATTGGTGTCTCGGCCGGCTATAGAAAAGAAAGACACGATAGCTTCCTTGGACAGCAGGTAGCGCTCGTGTCAGGACTGTTTGCACAGGGAAACATAGTCATTAATGCTGACAATAACATCGTCTCTGAAGCAGCAACGTTCCAGGCTGGCGGTGTTATCAATGTTAGTGCAGGAAATGACATAAAAATCCTCTCTGTACATGATATTATAACCCAGAAACAGCTCGATGAGGTCAGTCAGGTCGGAGTAACAGTCAGCATTACAGAAAACGTCTCTGAAGCAGTCAAGGCAATTAAAGCTGCCGAAGAAGCACTGGACGACGGCGAAGGAAATGATGCGAACAGGGTAATCACCGCAGCAGCATCA
Organism: Methyloligellaceae bacterium; assembly: GCA_050633205.1. Classification (GTDB taxonomy): domain Bacteria; phylum Pseudomonadota; class Alphaproteobacteria; order Rhizobiales; family CBDHHC01; genus CBDHHC01. Next base: position 39,771 of record JBOEGA010000066.1, read on the forward strand.
GCCATAAGAGCGGCTCAGGCTATCAACAACCTGGCAACAGGCCAGCTTATCTCTCTGAACATCTCCATCGGTGTTTCCAGCAACAAGTCAAAATTCCACCAGATGGCAAGTATTGCGCAGGTGGGTTTCCTGCAGGCACTTAACGATGTTAACCTGGAGGCCGGAAGAGATTTCTATGCAGAAGGCGTTCAGATTGCAGCAGGAAGAGATGTCAACATCTCGGCCCAGCGTGACATCAATATAAAATCAGCCGAAAACACATCCTATCAGAAAAACTCGACAAAAAGCCGTTCAGCAAGTGTGGGTGTAAGTGTTGGCATCGGAGTTACCGGGTTTTCAGCAAGCGCAAATGCCTCGGCATCTGCTCAGAACAGCAACAGCGAATCCACTTCCATCTCTCATAAACATGCCAACATCACAGCAGGCAATAAGGTAACCCTGAAATCAGGAAAAGATACCAACCTTACCGGAGTAATTGTCAAAGCACCGAAAATAGCAGCTGATGTCGGAGGCAACCTTAATATTGCCAGCGTTCAGGATACATACACCAGTGACTCGAAAGCCGTCGGCGGCTCTTTAAGTTACAATCAGGATATGGGTGGAACAGGAAGCAATGCTAAAAATGAAGGAAATGAATCCCTTGGCTTCAGTGTAAACTATGCCAGAGGCAAGGCTGAAATGGCCTGGACGACACAACAAAGTGGCCTGTTTGCGGAAGAATCTCTTGTTGTTGATGTCGCCGATAACACCCATCTGAAAGGTGCCGTGCTCAGTGCAGACAACGATAACCTGACAATAAACACAGGAACTTTCACTTACGAAGACCTTCACGATAAAGACAAGCGCTCAAATGTATCTGTCAGCCTTTCAGGAAAAATCGGCCTGAACAATGACAAGATGATGGAGCAATACAAAAAGAACGGGCAAACCCCTCCTGGCTTGCTCGATCGTATGAGCACAAGCATTCAGACTGTTGAAGGCATGTACGCGACATCCGACAAGCGTCAGATCACCAGAGCAACTGTGGGAGCTGGCAATATTGAAATCAGAAACACTGATGCCCAGGCACGCCTTGTCTCTACAGGTAAAACCAAAAGGCTTGCCAGTCTTAACCGGGATCTGGATAAGGCTCAGGAGATCACCAGAGATGACCGTTCCTATGTCGGTGTTTATTATGACAAAGGCACCATCCGCGATAGCGCCGCATTCTTTAAGAAGGCAAAAAATTACATCGCTGATGTCTTTTCCGGCGATGATCCTGCAACAGTTCAAAAGCGAAAAAATGCTGAAGAACTTCTGGAACGCGCCAAAAAGGGCGAAATCCAGCTTACGTCTTTGTCAGACTGTAATTCCGGCGGAGGGTCAACACAAAGCTGGTTACACAGAGTGTTGTTTACTCCGGCCTACGCAAACAGCGGAGATGCCTGCGTAATTCTATCCAAAGGCGTAGATGGCCTTTACGAAGATAAAGGCGTACGCATCAGCAAGGAAGAACATGATGCAATAAGAAAAGCCATGATCAACTCGGCTATCGACGGCATCAAGGATGTAATACCGGATATTCTGAAACTTGAGGACCTCAAACAGAATGGCAAACTGTCAGGTGAAGATGCTGCAAAACTTGTTCTTCTGAAATCAAACCTCCAATCCTATATGGGCCATTTTGAACTTTGCTGGGATGACTCATATTCCTCAGACTTCAACACCACGTCTCTTCATGACTATATGACTAAAAACCATTTTGATGTCGGAGAACGTTATTTTAATGCTGCAATAGCTATGCGTGAGGGTGGAGAAAAATTTGTCAGGAATTTTGGAGCTTTCAGACATATGGAAGCTGCTGAAATCAGGAAAATCAAGGAAGGTAATCCAGGCCTCTTCTCCGCTCTGACCCAGATGTCTGATGATAAACAGAACAGCAGAAAAATGCTGGAAATTTATTATCAGGTAGAAGGCCTCAAATCGACATACAACATGTCTGAAAATGATGTCTCTCATTCCCTGCAATATATTGCTGCCAGAATTATCAGCGTCAGTACTGATGTCAGATATACCCCGGCTTCTATCTTTGGAAAAAGAAAAGAAGGCTGGTTGAAAACGGCAGAACAGGCCAACGCGCTCCTGCAGTCACTAAAAGGGCTTCGTCCTGATATGCAGGTCGCTTTATGGGATACAGTACGCACGAAATATACATATGCCTTCAAACATATGATGAATGATTTCACAGCATCCCACTTCCTCGCTCAATATGTCTCACCAGTAGATCGTTTTCAGGATTTCCTGACGGGTACAGATAGGGAGAAAATTGTCGCTGACAAACTGAAAAGCGCCTATAAAACAGCGGTTGCTCTTGATGGCCTTATTGGAGGCGATGATTTTAAAAGCATGATCGGAATTGCCATCAATAATATTGAGAACAACGGGTTTCTTACTAACAAAAAGGCCATGAACAATTACAAAAAAATTCTGACTGAAATTAACGACGATACATTCCTGCCAATTGTAAAATGGAATGACACTAATGAGGCGATGGATAGAAGGTCTATCACCATAGCAGCCAGTTCAGCGGCCTATAAAACAAAATATTCCATTAACAGTGGTTCCAGACCAACAGCAGATGATTTTAAAAAGACTGCAGTAAGCGTTGTTAACAATATGGAGCGGCAGGTAGATCGGAAAACCTATATCAAAGAACTACTTCAGGTTAACTCTTACTTCCTCGAAGAATCGGCATATATTCGGAATGTTCTGGCTTTGGCTGCTACAAATGATAGAACCAAATATCAGTTAGCTGGAGCAATTGAGCAGTTATATATTAGTGGAAAAATAACCCCCGATGAAATTGCAATGCTGGTCGGAGGCGCTTACCCTTACAATTCTGAGGTAAAGTTAAGCATGAGCCAGCAGCAGATTAATGCAAATATCCTTGATGTGCTGAAAACAACTGGCAACCCCAAATTGATGGAAGAGGTTTCCTCCAAACTTCAGGAGCAATCTAACGAAATCAGTAGCATGTCAAAAAATGAGATTAACTCCAGATTTAATATGGATAGCCCCTTGTTCAGAAAAGGTGGCCCATCAGAAGCTGAAGTCGCACGTGCAGCTTCTGCTGAAACACTCAGATCTTCGGAGGCCTTGAAGCAATATTCAAATGATATATATAGCGAAAACCCGTCTCTGAGAGCAAATCTGGAAAGCTTCGATAATCTTATTGCTGGTGCAAGAAATAAGCCTGTTGGTTCATTTATTCCAGGCCTTGGTATAAAAATGAGCCAGGACAGCTTCCTGCGTTCTCCTACCTTCCTTGCAAAGGAGCCGGGTAAAATCCAGCAACATGAACTGAAAGATGGCGGCAGCATATCAACTTATGTTGGAACTGCAGCAGGAGCGTGGGAACGCCCAACAGACGCCTGGATAAGCAGAACCTCTGGCTATTCAGTAGGTCCAAGAAAGTTCCTGGGACGTCTTCCGGGCGGAGATTGGAGCACAGTAAATGTAACAAATACCATTGGTGTCAGAGTTCCTATAAGCCCGGGAAAGAAATCACCTGCATCAGTATTTGAAACATCTCCTTCAGCAATTGTGCAGGGACAGAACTACACCAGAGATGGTAAGAAGGGTATGCGCATCAGTGTACAGTTTACACCGGAAATTGAGGTTGATCTTGAACAGTTCAAGGGAGATAACCAGGTCGTAAATGCACTGGCAGATGGTGTAAGATATTATATGGCGAATTTCCCGATTGGTGATAAAGCAAAAGAAGCTTTGGAACAGGGCGATGGGAAGTTTATGAATGATCTGAGAAAGATTACAAGCGCCATACCACCAATACTGAATAATACCGGTTCCAACCTTGATATTGGTATGAAAACGCAGACTCGACTGGGTATAACACCATCACTTCAATTCGATGTCTACATTGAGGAAGTTGATAACAAAGTTAAAGTCTCTGATATATCCAGCTCAAATGGTGACCTTGCAAGGCAGACATTAAGCGCTCTTCCAATTGGTCAAACTGACCTGATGCAACTCACTGAACTTATGCCTCTGGCTGATAGTGGCCAATACCGTGTCGAAATAGCAGGGTCTGTTAAATTTTCTTCTTATCTGTTCTTTTCAGATACGGTTACAAAAAATATGAACCAGCTATCAGGAAACTACGCACAATTAGCCACACCAACAGGGTTCAATCGGTTTAGCGGGCTTTCCACTCCTCCAGGCGGGAAGTTTGATCCATTAGCTCCGTTCACTAATATTTCGCCAAACCTGTTTAACAGTGCGACCGGTGTCAGCGGAATGGCATCTATGCAGGTTATATATGAACCGCCGGTAATACAGACAGCACAGCAGATCGAAAACAACCTTACGAAGGACCGCACAATTCACGAAGCGGATATATCTGCGGTAAAATAACCCCAGAGTTAACAACCGGCATGAGCACAATATATAATTGTGCTCATGCACTTTTATAATTGAAAACAAAATAACCAAAAATGCCGGGAGAAAGTCGTGAGACGTGATAAGAAAAAATATACCTTTAAGTTAATGTTGCTGATTTCATTTATAGCTGGACTATCAGCACTGAGTATCCCTGCATTTGCACAGAAACAGACAATCAAGTCCCAGCGCTTTAACGACTGGCATTATCGTTGTGTAGAAAAGGTAATAAGCAAGAAAAAGAAAGACAAACGTTGCGAGGTAATGCAGGTTGCGCAAACGAAACAGGGTGGTAAAGTTATCAACCTTCTGACGATCTCTTTTTCAAAACTGAAAGGGAAAAAGAACAGAAAAAAAACTATCATAACAATTTTAGCACCACTTAATGTTTTTCTGCCGACAGGCATGACCCTCGGCAGCGACAAAGGCAAGGCATCTTCACTGAAATACAGAAACTGTAATCAGGCTGGCTGCTGGGTTCAGCATCTGGCAAATAGAAAGATCCTGAAGCAACTTAAAGGTGGTAAAAAAGGCATTGCCAAAATGCGCCTGATCAATGGCCAGAACCTCAATATAAGCTTTTCTCTAAAAGGGCTCGGTCCGGCAATCAAAGCGATGGAAAGCGGAAAACCACCTAAAGGGGCATAGGCTCCTCCCCCCCTCAGCAGCTTTTGAAACAATACAGGCTTCACTTTCAAAAGCTGCAATCCGCTTTTGCCAAACAGCGGCTACCCCACCATTAAAACATTTGATGTAAAGCCCCTCCCCGAC
>JBOEGA010000067.1:0-8982 GCA_050633205.1 Methyloligellaceae bacterium
TAGAAATTGGGGGTTGATCACTCAAAAAAACAAAAATCTACGTTCTTCCATGTGCGGAAATCGGGGCTCCTGAAGATAGAAAAAAATGGGCGGAACATTGGAAGGGGCGTTATGAAAACTTGCAAAATAACCCCTCTTCAGTAGGTGATATGGATAACAGGTGGATCAGAAACATGGGCATGTTTGCCATACAGATCCCCTGCATTCTGGAAGCGATAGCGGATACAGTAACACCGCAAACAGTTGAAGGTTTTGTTAGTTATGTATTCAATGATGATGAAAACAACAAAGATGAAGCCTCAGCATAAAACTGGCATCGGGCAGGGAAGGGGGCAAAAGCGGCAGGCATAACCTCACCGCTTCGCCCCAACTCCCCTAAACCTCAACCACCAGCACCGGCTTCCCATCCGACGTCTTGTCCAGCGCCCGACCATCAGTCCCTATAACCGCATTCACATGGGTACGAAAATTGGAAAAACTCTCGGATGCAACCACATCAATAGGCTCGTCAAAGCGCACAGAAACTCTGTACATACCCGGCGTGCTCAGCTTTCTGATCCCGTAAATCTCGCCTGAAAAAGCGTGCCCGAGATATTGCCCGGTAACCCTCTGCTCAAAATAAAACGGACAGGATTGCTGGTCCTTGTTAATCGCAGCATTCAGCGTATTCCAGTCCTTATAGCCATAAAGAGTGGACAGCAGCTCAAGCGATTTACTGTGGTTAATTGAACAGCCAGTATCTTCAAGCCCGGCACGTAACCGTTTCGCCTGTGTTTTTGCTGTATCTATAGTTGGTAGGGAATGTCTTCCATCCATCACAAACCTCATTCAGTGTTTGTATGCGAAATATGAATGGTGCCCGCATTGCCATCGAACCGCATATCACTAAAGCAGGTTGATGATTTTCAAAAAAAGGCTTCACCATGGATAAACCGCGAGCGGCAGGGGCCTTCACCCTGGATGGCTAGATATTGCCTTTTATGATTTTTGTCAATGCAATATATTGCACGCCTTTTGGCTAAGGCTTTAACTCCCTAAAAATCATTACCAAATATATCTTCAAACTCTTTTCTCTGGCGGTCTCTTTTTCTTCTGTGACTTTCTGAACCCGAACCTGAAACATCAGACGAGCTGCCAAAGATCGATCCCCAGAATGATTTTCTTCTGCCGCCGGGTCTTTCCTCGCTCGCCCACTGGCCTTCCTGATTTTTCCAGTTGCCGCCAGGCAGAGGTTTAGGCTGTTTGTTGAGGTGAGCATACTGCATAATATCGTGCCAGATCATTGCTGGCAGTGCGCCGCCCGTAGAATCCTTCATCGGTTTGAAATCATCATTGCCGATCCAGACACCACCAATATAATGGCCGGTATAACCAATAAACCATGCATCCCGGTATCCCTGACCCGTTCCGGTTTTCCCGGCAACCTGATGAGGATCGAGTGCCGCTTTCTGGGCCGTGCCCGAAATAACGGTTGTTGTCAGCATATCATTCATTGCAGCAACATAATGCGGACGGATTACACGCCCCCAGTTCTTTGTTTTATTCTGATAGAGAACATTGCCGGACTTGTCTTTAATGCGCGTGATAATATGAGGCTGTACAGCAAAACCGCCATTCGCAAATGAGGCATAGGCCGCTGTAATCTCCAGCGGTGAAACTTCAGCCGTGCCCAATGCAATTGAAGGGTTATTATGCAGTTTGGTTGCTATACCAAGACGATGCGCAGTCTTGATAACACGATCACGACCAACCCATTCTGACAGACGCACAGCAGCAGTATTAAGTGATTTGGCAAGAGCATCCCGCATGGTCACTTCGCCATAATAACGTTTGCTGTAATTCTTTGGCTCCCAGTTCCCGATACGGATAGGGCTGTCTTCAACATAGGAATCGGGCTTTTTACCATGTTCCATAGCTGTCAGATAAATAAACGGCTTAAAGGTAGATCCCGGTTGCCGTCTCGCCTGCACAATACGGTTAAACTGGTTCTTGCGGTAGTCACGCCCCCCAACAAGAGCCTGCACGCCACCATTCAGGTCCAGAATAACAAGAGCGCCCTGTTTCGCACGGTATTTTTCACCGTGCTCGGCCATATTTTCGTTCACTATCCTCTGGGCTGTACCCTGAAGGTCATAATCAACCGTCGTCTCCACAATCATATCATCCTGGAGGTTCTGGCCATGAGCTGACGCTCGTTCAACAACCCAGTCAATAATATAGCCATAGCTCTCTGAAGGCAGGTAGGACCGCAATGAAGGTGGTTCTGTCAAAGCCTGCTCATACTGTTTCCGGCTGATAAACCAGCCATTATACATGGTCCTCAGAACAACTTTTCCTCGGTCCAGTGAGCGCTGGAAATTTGTTGTGGGAGAGTAATAAGTTGGAGACTTGATCAGTCCTGCCAGCATGGCAGATTCATAAATGCTTATTTCAGCAACGCTTTTTCCAAAATAATGCTGAGCAGCCGCTTCAATACCATAGTTACCCGCACCAAAATAAATCCGGTTGAGATACAACTCCAGTATCTGATCTTTGCTGAAGCGGTATTCAATCCAGAAAGACAGCAGCATCTCCTCGATTTTCCGCGTATAGCTTCGGGTTGGCTTGAGAAATAATACTTTTGCAAGCTGCTGGGTAATCGTGCTGCCACCAGCCACAATACGTCCCGCTCTGCGGTTTTGTATCGTGGCACGAATGATGCCGATAGGGTCAAGACCCGGATGATAGTAAAAACGCCAGTCCTCTGTTGCAAGCACAGCAGCCACCACATGAGGAGGCATTTCAGTCAGCTTAACATGATTTCGGCGCAGACCTTTTTCGGCAATCACCTTGCCATTGGCCGCAACAATACTGATATAGGCCGGCTTGTTTGTAAGCCCTGCCTTAAGAGGATCAGGAGAGAGCAGCCCATATATAGTCACTGCAATAACCAGCCCCAGAGTGACCCAGACTGCACCGATCATAGACCAGTATGCAACAAAAACAGTAATAGCCCAGTACCATGGTCTTGGCGGGCGTTTATATTTTGGTTTTTCCGGAGACTTAAAGCGGGGCCAGAGTATGGATAGCAGCCAGTGGCGCTTTCTGGGTTCTTTATTTTTTGATTTTTTCCCACCAAACGAACTGTCATAATCTGACTGGGCACCGTTATTAATTTCGCTTTTGATAAATTCCGGGAGATCTGAATTATGCTCCGGGTAGGCATAATCATTTGGGGAAGCATTTTGACGTGGAGAAGAATACTGACCCGTGTTTGCTCCAGGCTGTCCGGAACCTCTGCGTCTCCATGGACGCCGCAAAATCTGGTCTACCAAACGTTCAAAACTCATTACTTCTCACAGCCTTCCCGCAGAATGTGACATTTTTTTCTCAGATTTAACACATAATCCAAGAAAGTGGCAGGGGCTAGCCCACTTTTCTATTAATATATGAGCTGTATCACGTAACAATTGGGTATTAATAGGGTAAATGGTTCATTAATAGGGATGAGGCCTAATATGACTGATTTGGGCAGGAGGTGCATTTACCCCGAAATATCGTAAAGGATGAGGTGCTGCCATAGCTTCTGTAAGTGGTAACCGGGGAGGTTTCCTCTTCCTGATATTCAGGAAGCGGCGTACGCTGCTCTGCAACTTTCTGGTCCTGGCTCGTTTCAATAATCGCCAGTTTTTGTTGTAAAATCTGGATTTTTTGTTCCAGCTTCAGCCGCGCCTGACTGCTCTGCCTCAGATTCCGGTTGGAAGTCTGTATTGCAGTGCGCGCTGTTTCCAGCTTTTTTTCAAGATTTGTGATTGTCTGCAGAGACCAGATAATACCAATACTGCCCATCATAATTATGATTAACAGCGAAAAGCCTGTGATCGCTTTCCAAATTCTGTTGCTGTCTTGCTGGTACATCATTCTCTTCATGCTGCACCATATATGTTTTCATAAGTAAAGCGTAGTCTATCCTGCAAAACTGGTTAGTATTAACCATTAATATGACGCATAGTTTGTATTAGGTTTGTACTGGAAAATTGCTCTAAAACAACATATTAAATATTTTGAATGATTGTGGCTTGTAAAGCGGCGGATACTGGCTATTTCCAGTAGAAGTTCATTAAAATATCTCGCGCTGCCACATAAGCATCCGGTTTCTTATTTATAAGGCTCGCAAAATCCTCAGGAGAACCTAATGGCCAGAAAAACATCATTGCAGCAGATTGATGAAGCAAAAGAAATTGTACGTGATTTGGGAATTGAAGTAGAAAAAGTTGCTGATGCTCCCATTGCCGGCTTGTTGAAAGAGATATATGAGCTGGATGAGGACAAAGTTTCTGTCATAGCCAAAACTCTCGCTGAAGTAGCCGTATTTAACGAAATTGTCCGGACTGAAGTGGCTGCAATGGAAATAGGCCAGCGGTATAACGAGATAGTCGAAAACTTCAACTCAATTCGCGACGACGCCAAACGACTGGTTACCCAGCTCGATGACGGAAAAATTGATACATTCGAGCGGGTCAGCAATGTCTGGATGAAAATGCGCCGTGGAGATATCGCCGAACGTTTCGATGAAATCCGTCATGTCTATCTGGAAGTAGCCGCTGATTCCAAAGACCAGATCATTCGCGAAGGCCGGATACTGGATGCCTATCGTACATTCCGGGGCGCATACAAACAGGCGCAGGTTCTGGCATTCAAGGTTCTTGAAACCGCAGAAAAGGCATTGAACAAGGCGCGCAAGGAACTCGAAAAAGCGTCAGCAGCAGTTGCAAAATATAAAGGCGATGAAATCTCCCAACGTGCAGAACTGGAAATGGTTCGTGATGAACAGGTCCGTGCTTTGCAGGTGATCGAGAAAAAATACCAGATCGCCAAAGACCTCTCCGACAATATGGTGATCGGTTACAACACCTCTGAAGTAATCATGATGCGCCTGATGCAGACCACCAGTGCCAAGGAACGCGTTTATGCCCAGTCGGTAACATTCTTTGCAACCAACGATGCTGTCCTGACTGCCCTCAAGGCTTCATTCACAGGTCTGTTTGGCTTGCACGAGTCCACCAAAACCCTGAACGCAATGAAAGAGGGCATAGAGACCAGCCTTGAAACATTGTCAGATATCGGTCAGGCCGTTCAGGAGGAAGCTGTAAAAGCCGGTTACGGCCCGACAGTGAAAGCTGAAGCGGTGAAAAAACTTGTTGATTCAGTCGTGAATTTCCAGGTTCGTTCAAGAGAAATCATAACTGAGATGCGAAAGCTTGCGACACGTAATTCAGAGGAAATCCGTGAAGCCGTGGAAGATGGCAAACGCCGTCTGGCTCGTATGACTGCTGAAGGTGCAACTCTTCTGAACTAGGCTCAGGACCTGAGCCTGGAAGAGATCGGGAATTCCATACGGGGACGGAATGACAGATAATAAAAAAACAGAAACTCGGGGGGGAACAGTCCCCTCTGATACATCAGGCGTAGAACTCGATGACATCATGATTGCAATGGATGTGGTTGATACATTGCGCCATGATGAAAAGCTGGTTGATCGTGAACTCAACGCAAAAGGGCGCAGGGAAAAACTGATTAAGCGCCTGCGCAATCTTTACAAGGGGCAGGGCATAGAGGTTCCCGATCATCTTCTCGAAGAGGGCGTGAAAGCGCTGGAAGATGGCCGCTTTACTTACGAGCCTCCTAAAAAGGGTTTCGCCGTCTGGCTTGCAAAAATGTATATCGCCCGGCAAAAAGTGGGAATGGCTCTCGCTGTAGTTCTGATTGCATGTGCATCTTTATTCTGGTATTCCTCCAGACCGCCTGAACTGGTTACAGTATTAAAACAGGTGCAGACAGAAAGCCGCGATACAACCGCAACTCAGCAGGCAAAGCAGCTCGGTGAAGCAGGACTGACCGCCCACAAGGCAGGCAACCGGGATTTACTTCAGGCCAATACCAAAAACCTCAAATCCATGCTTGAGACCTTGCGCCAGAACTATACCCTGCGGATTGTAACTGGCAAAGGCGAGCGCAGCGGCGTCTGGCGTATCCCCAAAAGCAACAGGCAGGCCCGTAATTATTATCTGGTTGTTGAAGCCGTTACGAAATCTGGCAAAATACTGGCTCTGAATATCAGAAACGAGGAAACCGGAAAAACCGACAAGGTGACACGTTGGGGCATTCGGGTCGATAAATCTGTCTATGACGAAATCGCCAGAGATAAGCAGGATGATGGTATCATTCAGAATGTTATTGTTGGTGAGAAACAGCGCGGTTTTCTCAAGGTTGAATATAAAATAGCTGAACCCCGCGGTTCAATTACGAAGTGGTAGGTGACAGATGACAACAGGACGCCAGGCACTCAATTCTATTGAAACTGCAATTTCCGATGTCCAGAAATCCGTTCAGCGCATTCAGAATGAACTGAAGGCTGCTCACGACAAAAAGGCCCGTCTGTTGCGTGCAAGAGTTCAGGCATTCCGGGAGCTGGCAGAGTTTAAAGTCCGTGCAGCGCTTTATGATGATGTCATCAGCGAGGCGGATAATCTGTCTCGTCAGGTTGCCGCAATGCTGGAAGCCAGAAACCAGACTATTGCCACTATCAAAACCCAGTTGACCGGAGCCAAGGAAGAACGCTCACGGACCCTGCACGCTCATGAAAAGCTTTTGCAGCAGATTGGCAATGCGGAAGAAAAACTTGATAGCTACGCAAAACGGGCCGAGAAAATTCTCCTGAAAGACGACAGCTATACAAATCTCAAAGCGGATTTCGAAAGGCTTGAGACAACCTGTGCCAAAGCAGAGGCAAAGGCCGAACAGGCTGAACTTGATATGAAAGACAAGGGCGATATCTACCGCTCGGACACCTTGTTTATGTATCTCTGGAACCGGAAATACGGTTCAAAAGACTATTTCGCCAACACAATGGGCATTATCGAGTATTTCGATAAAAAAGTTGCAGATCTGATTAACTATTATGGAGCCCGTGCAAACTATTCGGTTCTGATGCAGATCCCTGACAAGCTTAATGATTTTACAGAGCGGCTGCAGGTGCAGATAAAGGAAACCGGTGCCCGGCTGGATAAAATGCGCCTTGATAAAATCACAGAACTGGCTGGCGATAACCTCACAGATGAACTGACAGAACTGCGCAGGGAAGAGCTGAACCTCAACATACAACTTCAGAAATGCGATGCCACCATCTCCGACACTATGGCCCAGCTAAACCATTTCTCTGAAGGCCGGGATTACTCCTTTAAAAAAGCCATTGAAGTCGCAGCCGAAACACTGGAGCACCACGACTTCAGCGACCTTCTCCATGAAGCCCGCCAGACTGACGACCCCGAAGATGACAAAATACTGGAGCGGTTACAGAATATAGAAAAACAGTCTGATCAGCTTGAAAAAAGCATAACCAGCCAGAAGGAAGACCTGGAAAGACTGTTCGAACGCAAGCAGGATCTGGTTAGCCTTTCATCCGACTTCCGCAGAAAACGCTATGATGATCCAGGCTCCGAGTTCTCCGATAATGGCAATCTCAACAACCTGATGAACGAGCTGATGAAGGGCGCAATCTCCGCTGCCCACTACTGGGCCCAGGCCCAACGATACCAGCGCTGGCGCCCCCGCCCCGCAGACCGCTACCGCCACAACTCCCCACTCCCCCCATTCGGCGGAGACTTCTCAAGAAGCGACATGGGCTCCGACAAAATCTTCGACGACTTCGACCACGATTTCGGAGACAGCACTTTCGATAACGACAGCTTCGGTGATGATGATTTCAAAACCGGCGGTGGGTTTTAGGGAATGATCTTGCCAGGCCCCAATTACATGCTCTGAATAAACTTGATCATAGCCTGTTTTGCTGGTGCAGAACTAAAGACATCCAAATGTGAGAATCCATCAAGAACAAGATACTCACCTCTGGAACTAACAGCTGACATTGTCGGTTTATATTTATCTGCAAGAAAAGCTTCATCTTCTTTCCCGGCAATCAGTAAAAAAGCGGGTAAGCTGGCTATATCTTTCAAATAGTCTCTGCGAGGAGAATAGGATTGTATCAAACGATAGGAGTAGGCCTGTGTAGCCGTACGGCCTTCTTTCCCATTCAGAACATCGGATGGAAATTTGAACTGCACCACTGTAAAATTGTTAAACTGAGAAATACCTATCGCATTTAACATGGACAGACCGATAATCCTGCGTGTGATCGGAAATGCCCACCCACCGGAGTTGGGACGCAGGGTTGGAGCATTATATTGCAGATAAGGAGCAATCAAAATAGCTCCATCCAGTTCTTTGCCATACTTGCCACCTGCATAACGGATAACCAGTCCTCCTCCAGAGGAGTGCCCTGTCAAAATAAGCTTTTGTCCCTTTTTTCTATATCGCTTGATCAGGTCCGCAATATCGTCCTCATACTGCCCAAGGTAATCAACATCCCCACGACGTTTCGGAGCTACTCCATGCCCGCGTAGATCTGGAACAATTACATCTGCTTCGTCGCTCAGAGCCTTCGCAAGTCCAAGATAAGATCCACCATGCCACCCCGAGCCATGTATAAGTATAACAAGTGGAGCACTGCCTTTTGATGATTTGTAATAACGGATATTTAAATGAGAACCATTGCGGGTTTCATACCGGGTCAAAGGAATATCAGATGCGTTATCTTCTTTGTCCAACCTGTTAAAGTGCAACCCGGAAGAACTGACAACCTCGCCTGGCCATTGGGAAAATAGCAAACCCAATGCAGTTACCAGATAAATAGCAATGCCCGCCCATCCGACACCAATCAACCACAAGACAGTTTTAAAAGACATCCCCTTAAATCCTTTTGTAATAAACTATTACTGTTATATGAATATTTATGTAGAATTTAGCTACTCCTATTCATAAAAGTTTGCCCTCCCACACATCCCCTCCGCTGTCACCCCTTAATTTATGCGGCCACAATCCATCCGGATCTTACAGAACTATCTCCGCAGAAATATAAGGGGCCCAGACCATCATAAGGACCCT
>JBOEGA010000068.1:0-56577 GCA_050633205.1 Methyloligellaceae bacterium
GCTTACAGGGGCAGTGGATGAATTGAATGGTATTTCATTAGGTCCTGGCTGGAATAAAAATTATAGCTTGATCAGTAAAACCGCTTTTATCCCGCCTTAATCGTCTTGGTAACAAAAGGAGATATCATCGCACGAATTAACGCACTGTAATTGACCTGAAAAGTTACTTTCCTGCCAACTGGCAGATATTCCGGGTTAGAAGCCACGACAAGATGATCACTACTGGAACCAACAATTTTAATTCCGGCTGGTGGTGTCAACCCCTCAGGGTCAGTATCCATTTGCCCTAGAGCAAATATTGCCTGAAGAAATTCCCCACGTCTTTTGGTAGGAGCGACTGGGCCGAATGCGGTTTCTGCAATCTTGCCCCATGGCTGGCAAGGCTTGGTTTTTGACTCAATTACTTCAGCAATGAGTGTAATAGCATCGGTATAGAGGCCCGGAATTTTCTGACGATGCAGAGGTTCACAACCAAGTAGTATAGATTCGCCAAGGCGAAGATTATTGATCCGGCCAGTATCAGCACCTTCAAGAACCCAGTTAAGATTGCTAGAATTTCCACCTGAAACAACTGAGAGTACTGGACCAAAGGTTTCGTCAATTACATCCGCCAGTGATGATAGCTCCCCCATATTTTTCGCATCAGGCTCAATACCACAGCGGCAGGCGAGATTGGTGCCTATGCCTTTCAGAAGTATATTAGGAAATTCAAGTGTTTTACGTACAACATATTCCAGATCTGATGGCATAATACCCTCACGCAAATCTCCCAATTCAACCATAAGTATAACGCTATGCTTACGCCCGATAGCCTGGGCGGCATTTGAGAGCTCTGAAATAACATCCAGTTCAGTATTAAAGCTCGTATCAGCTCTCTCTACAATCATGGTTGCCTGGCTGATCATAGGCGAACGAATAAGAGACATACTTGCCTCTACTGAGGCGAGCTGCATTCTCTGGATATTTTCAATACGGGAATCAGCAAGTCCACTGACACCGGAAGTCAGCAATGCATTTGCAATTTCAGGCATCCCCAGAAACGCTTTGGTTACACCTAAGACAGAAATACCGTACCTGCTAAGTCGATTGACGAGGACCCTGGCATTATGCTGTATTTTTTTAAGGTTTATTTCAAGGCAAGGAGAGGTCAATTTATACCTGCAGTAATTTTTTTCCTGAGCTGTGGAAATGACAAAAGAACCATATCCACCAGGTGATCTGATGACTGAAGCAGTGGAGCAGTCGCAGGAATACCAAGTTCTTTTTCATATCCACTGATTGCCAGTGTTACCTTCTCTCTGGCCAGGTTTTCATGGTTGATTGCGAGGCCTATAACCCGCGTATCAGAAAATGTTTCAATCAACCTGATTTCACTGGAGGGGGCTGGCATTGGCATTTTTTCAAAATCACAACGATTTGTACGTCCTGGAGCGTGTTGAAGTATGACACCATCTGGACAACTACCACGCAGAATAAATGACGATGTTGAAAATGCCGGGTGACTAAGGGCTCCCTGACCTTCAATAATAATAATATCCGGTTCTTCACCCTCAAAGGCTTCAATAATTGTAGCTTCCAGCTCTCCCGCACAAAACTGGGAGGGAACAGCATCCATTGCCAGGCCGTAACGCGCGCCCTGTATCAAACCTGTTTGTCCGGTACTAATCATCACAGCATTTATACCCTGATCATTCAGAGCTTTCGTCAGAATGGTCGCCGTGGTACGTTTGCCGATAGCACAATCTGTTCCCAGAATTGCTATACGTGGACAGGTAACCTGATCAATTTTTCCACTAAACAGGCGTAGATTTTTTTGTGCGCGCGGTTTACGGATATCAAGAATGGTAACCTGATTAGCTTCTCGAGCTGCTATAAATACCGGATCGTCATTGAGAAATTCATGAAGGCCATTTACAATATTCATACCGTAACTCATGGCTTCAATAATAAGGCTGCGTTCCTGTATTGATAACCTTCCAGTCGATGGAGCTATTCCAAAAATGAAATAATCAGGAGGAGTATCCGATAATGACAGAGCTTCGGCAAGATCACGGCAAACAGGTATCCCGCACTCAGGTTCTCCAAGGACAGTACCTGCATCCTGACCTGCCTTTGTACTATCGATTATAGACAGTATCTGATATTTTTCCGAATATCTGACCAGGCCATTGGCTGTTTTTCCATCAGTAGCACCAAAATTACCTTCGCAATAAACAATTGCGGAGTTGGTCTTTATTGGTAAGGGAATGCAAACTCCAGATTTGCTTACTTTTGAGAGTAAACTGCGCTCTTCACGAGTAGGTATTGTAGATAAATTGTTACGAGTAATAGATGGCATATTGTTTCCTTAACCGGCATACGAAGTTAACAAAGAGGATAAGCAAGTGCAGGACTACGGATTTTGATCGTTTCAAACGAATAACCTGAACAATTTCAGGCCCTGGACGTATGCGGTCAGGATCATTCTGTTTTAACACGTAATCTCAGATACATTTTTAGAGAAGGCCAGGATAAGGGAGTAGGCAAAATATAATGACACCCCATATTGGGGTGTTTATGCTGGCGATACAAAAGCCTTAATCAATACCACTCCTGAGTAAGGGGGATGACACAAACCTGTATTCAGCCTGAGACTCGCCTTAAGGGTAAATAGGTGTTATTCGAAGTTGATAGTCATACCTGCCTGCTTTGGCGGTATTAATGCCAGCATAGCAGCATTATGATAGAATAGCTCACTAAATCTGTTCCTGTTGCAAAAATAATTATAAAGTCACCAGAAACAAGCGCTCCCCCTTTCATTCAACCCAGCTTATGTCCCTGCACCAGCTCATGATGAAGACCGTGCAAAGCCACATGGCTATCTGCAATAAGGCACGTTGATATGCCCTTCAGATAAGAACTGAATCTTCCCTTATCCTCAAATTCCTCACGAAACCTCGATTTAATAAAATAATCTCCCAGTTTGGCCGGAATCCCGCCTGCAATATAAACCCCACCAGTTGCACATAACATAACAGCCAGATCACCAGCCACAACCCCCAGAAAACCACACATAAGGTCCAGACACTCTTCACAGACTTTACATTCCCCTGAAATGGCAAGCCTGCTTATTTCTTCTGCTGTTCGTTCAGACGGACCACCAACTTGATCCAGCGCGATGATAGCTTGATAGAGGTTTTCAAGCCCCTTCCCGGAACAAACACGCTCTGCTGAAATATGATGGTATTTATCTTTCAACAGCACTTGAAAAATATTAAACTGTCGCTGAGTTTTAGCCGGCATCGTAATATGGCCACCCTCCCCCGGAATAGCGATATCAACCCCATCATATTGAATAAGAGATCCCGCACCAAGACCTGTCCCGGGACCAATAACGACAGCAGGTTCACCCACCTTTCTTTTCCCCGGACCTATTTGCAAAAGATTGGCAGCCTCAATAACCGGGACCCCCAGAGAAACCGCAACAAAATCATTCACGACTTCCAGACTATCTATACCAAGCTCTCTGGACAGCTCATTAATGGAAAACTTCCAGCTGTAATTTGTCAGCTCAAATTTATCACCTGTTACAGGTCCCGCTACTGCAAGAAGACCGCATAAAATTTCCCCTTCAAACTTTATGTCCTTAAGGTAAAATCGCACGGCATCCAATAAACTGGAGAAGTTTGTACATTTATAAATACGTAAATTATGAAAACATTCGCTCGTTGCCAGAGCAAGACGAATATTTGTTCCACCTATATCAGCAATCAGTCCTGTAGATGTCATCACTCACTATCCTAAACAGTCTTGGAATTTCTATTTTCTACCACAATCAGGCAAGATTATCCCTGATAATATTTCGGTTTATTATTTCAACATATTCCAGCCCTAAAAAAGCCACACATCAAAGTCAACATAATTTTGGAAGCGCTTCCAATAAATTGGGTAAACCAATAAGTTTGATAAAAAAATAAGATCTCGAAAACAAAACTGATGCTCAAAGTAACTGGAGATACTGTATCAGGATATGCAAACCCCGTATCGCAATATCACTGATATTCACACCTTACGAATACCTTGTGAACTTAAGATCGCTAAAATAACTCCTTTTACTTTGACATCAATTCTTTATAAGCTCGGTGGAGGAAAAAAATGTCAAGACTATTTACAATAGCTATAATATTGTCATCTCTACTATACAGCCCCCTGATGGCTGGCGATGTTACAATTGATGCCTGGCCTGACTTTGACAGTCATTTCAAGGATGAATTCCCTAAAATCAATAAAGTTCATAAGGATCTGAAGCTTAAGTACCGAATGAACAAACATGGTGACCACCATAAAAAACTGACAACTCACCTCGCAACAGGTAGCGGCGCAGGCAATGTGGTTGCAGTTGATGTAGGATTTATAGGCTCTTTTATTAATGCAGGAGGTTTTGTAAATCTGTCCGAAGCTCCTTATAACGCTGACAAAATAAAAGAGGGGTTTGTTTCCTACGCCTGGACACAGGGGCAGGGAACAGATGGCAACCAGTATGCAGTACCAATCGATATTGGACCAGGTGTCATGTACTATCGTCGCGATGCACTCGAAAAAGTTGGCGCTAAAATAGAAGACGTTATAAAAGACTGGGACAGTTATATTGAATATGGCCGCAAACTCAAAGAGCACAAGATTTTCCTTATTGCTGACGCTGCTGATGTTGCAAATGTAATATACAGAACAACAGTGAAGCCGGGAGAAGGATTATACTTTGATAAAGACGGAAACTCTCTTATTACATCAGAACGTTTTGTAAAAGCCTTTACAGTTGCCAAAAAAGTCAGAGACGAAAAACTGGATGCCCAGATAACTGCCTGGACCAACGAATGGTATGACGCATTTAAGTCCGGCAACATGGCCACCCAGCTTTCCGGCGCATGGCTGCTTGGACATCTCAAAAACTGGATGGCTCCAAAAACTGCCGGAAAATGGGGCGTAAGTAACCTGCCTGACGGACTGTTTGGCTCATGGGGCGGCTCCTTCCTCGCTATTCCAAAGCAGGCAAAAAACAAGGAAGATGCATGGAAAGTTATTAAATACCTTACCAGCACAAAAGATGCCCAGATTTCTTCTTTGAAAAAAATCGGGGCAATGCCTTCACTGAAGACCACCTACACTGATAAAGTCTTTGCGGAACCAATTCCGTTCCTCAACAATCAGAATGCCCGTGAATTGTTCGCAGAAGTAGCAAAGACAATCAAACCTGTAAAACCGATGAAAGGTGATTTGATTGCACGGGATGTGGTAAATGCTGCCCTTACCTCTGTCTTGAATGAAGGTAAGGATATCAAAGAGGCCCTCAAAGAAGCAGAACTTCTTGTTAAACGTCGCGTAAAATAAACAATACACCGCGATCTGTTATAATAAGTGGCCGGAGAAATCCGGCCACACATCTGGAAGATCTGAGTATAATAAATGTTAAAATCCAACCATCTGAAAGTGGTCAGCCCGTGGCTGTTTATCAGTCCTTTCATTCTGATATTCTGTACCTTCACGCTGTTTCCCCTTGCCTTTAGTGTCTACCTGTCCTTCCAGCAATGGAATCCTGTCGGCGGGCTTGAAAATATGAAATTTAATGGGATTAAAAATTACACGCTTGCGATTACTGATCCCTGGTTCTGGAAATCTGTTTACAACACTGTATGGCTTGCCCTCGTATCTGGAATTCCTCAGCATTTGATAGCGATACCAACAGCATACCTGCTTGTAACTGCAGTAAAGCGCATGAGAAACATATATTCCGCTATACTATTTGTGCCTTTCATAACATCCACAGTAGCAGTTTCACTGATTTTCTATTCCATATATTCCAGCAATACAGGCCTGTTGAACCAGACACTGTTAGGATTATCAAATTTACCCGTTATAGGATATCTATTTGGTTGGGTACCAGACCTGATGCCAATAAAATGGCTTGAAAGCTCCCACTACCTGAAAGCCTCCATAGCCATCGTCGTCATATGGAAATATACAGGCTTCAACATTGTCATATACTCGGCAGGCTTCCTGACTGTATCACGGGATCTTTATGATGCCGCTCACGTAGATGGTGCAAATGCCTGGCAGCGCTTCTGGCATATTGGCATTCCTATGATACGCCCCTTTATATTTTTTGCAGTAACAATGACCATCATCGGCAACCTTCAGCTTTTTGAAGAGCCCTATATCCTGACACTTGGAGAAACCGGAGGAGCCGGACAGGCAGGCCTCACGACCTCCTATTACCTCTATCTTATCGGCTGGGAGTGGCTTGAAATGGGAACTGCAGCAGCAATTTCATGGCTACTGTTCTTTCTAATCATGATTGTAACTTCACTGCACTTCTACCTTAATAGACGTCATGGTCTGGGAGAGATAAAATGAATCTGCTATCCCGAATACTGGTCCACCTCTGCATATGGATAATGGCGATTTTCACCCTGATTCCTTTCGTATGGGTCGCCATGATGGCAACCCATCAGCGATCAGAAATTTTTTCCTCACCACCACCATTCTATTTTGGTGATAACCTTCTTGAGAACTATGCAAAACTTCTTGAAATTATGCCATACTGGCTGGTCTTGTGGAACTCACTCTTTGTAGCAGTCATGGCCACAGTTTCGGCTGTAATTGCCTGCTCCCTCTGTGCATTCGGATTTACCGCATTCAACTTCAGAGGAAGAAACACAGTCTTTGCAATATTGCTGGCCTCTATGATGGCACCCCCGGTTCTGACAATTATACCCTACTTCCTGACGGCAAAATTCCTTGGCATCCTGGACACTCATTTCGCATTATGGTTTCCGACTGCAGCAAATGCCTTTGGTATTTTTCTTGTGCGTCAGTACATAGTAACCTCGGTCACAAGAGATATGCTTGATGCAGCATATATTGATGGGGCGTCAAGTCTGCGCATATACTGGACCATAGTTCTTCCGGTAATACGGCCAGTCCTGGCAACACTCGCAATTGTGATTTTTATTGGCATGTGGAACAATTTCCTTCAACCACTGGTAATTCTTTCCTCATCAGACAAATTCGTACTGACACTGGCCCTGCGCAGTGTGCAGTCGGTTGCAAACACTCCATGGGGAGCTGTCATGCTGGGAACATTTCTTTCAATGTTGCCACTTCTGATAGCATTCCTGTTTTTCTCAAGACAGATGATCGCCGGACTGACAGCAGGCTCGGTTAAAGGTTAAAACAATAACAACAGGAATAAACCATGTCGACAATCACTCTGGAAAAAGTCAAAAAGAGCTTTGGTAATACCGAGATCATTCATGGTGTTGATCTCGAAATTCCCAACGGCTCCTTTACCACCTTTGTTGGACCATCAGGATGCGGAAAATCTACTCTGCTTCGCCTCATAGCCGGCTTGGATGAGGTGACATCAGGCCAGATCATGCTGGATAAAAACATCGTCAATAACCTCTCCCCGCGTGAGAGAAATATTGCAATGGTCTTCCAGTCCTATGCTCTCTATCCTCATATGACTGTGGCAGAAAATATCGGCTTTAATCTTAGACTGAATAAAATACCAAAGTCGGAAATAAAACAGCGTGTTCTGGAATCTGCAACATTACTGGGCATTGATAACCTGCTTGAACGCAAGCCTGCACAACTGTCAGGCGGTCAAAGGCAGCGTGTTGCAATGGGACGTGCCATAATCCGTAAACCCACAGCATTTATGTTTGATGAGCCACTATCCAACCTGGATGCAAAACTGCGTGTGCAAATGCGCGCAGAAATAAAGTCTCTCCACCAGAAAATGCATACCACCTCAATTTATGTCACCCATGACCAGATTGAAGCCATGACACTGTCAGATAAAATCGTGGTATTCAACCATGGTAATATTGAGCAGATTGGAACACCCAGAGAACTGTATAACAACCCCGCAAACACTTTCGTTGCTGGCTTTATCGGCTCACCAAGCATGAACCTTCTCGAAGCAACAATATTGAAAGAAGACGGCCATATCTTTGTAGAACTGAATTCAGGAATACGCCTTAGAACAGAACGTGGAGAGAATTTTGAGGATGGTATGAAGGTAATAGCAGGTATCCGCCCGGAACACCTGCTGCTGGAAGAAAGCGTAAACCCGTTCAAATGCAATATCGTAGATACAGAATATACAGGGGCAGTGTCCCATGTCGTATGTGATTTGTCCGGGGAAAGGCTTCTGATGGCATTAAACCGTAAAGAGCTGATGGCTCAGCAATTGTCCGGGGAGCATATTCTTTCTGTTGCCCCCGAACATGTATATGTATTCAGGGAATAAGAGACCGACCCCCGCGCTCTCCCATGACAGGAGGAGAGCACGGGAGCCAGGGCTCCTATTCCTGGGGGGGAACTCTTCTTTCTTTAAGAAACTTCTCAAGCATCAGAGCGCTGTTTTTCTTTGTACGCACCTGCGTATCATAATCCACATGAACCAGACCGAAGCGTTTGGAATACCCTTCAGCCCACTCAAAATTATCCATCAATGACCATGCAAAATAACCTCTGACGTCCACACCGGCTTCAATAGCTTCATGCAGTGCATGTAAATGAGACTGAAGATACCTGACGCGCTGCTCGTCATTAATCATACCATTTTCAATCATATCCGGGCTGGCAGATCCGTTCTCCGTTATATATACAGGTGGAAGGCTGTACTTGTTTGAAAGCTTGATCAGTATATCTCTGAAGCCATCCGGATAGATTTCCCATCCCATATCCGTCACTTCATTGCCCTGCTCAACATGAACCGGCAACCCGTTAGCACCTGCTTTAACAACCCAGCGCGTATAATAATTAATTCCTAGATAATCCAGTGGCTTTTGAATAACTGACATATCTTCAGGAAAAACAACCGGCTTTGCTCCGTTAAGAGCCTCAGATAGTAATTCGGGATATGCTCCGTTAAATACTGGCCCCATAAACCAGTCATTAATTCCCGTTTCAGCCAGTACTGCAGCATGTCTATCCTGCTCGCTATCGCTTTCCGGGTAAGCAGGATAAACATTAAGAACGATACCAACATTCGCCAGCGGGCAGTTTTCTCGCAAAACATCAACAGCCATACCATGAGCCAGCAAGTGATGATGTGCCGCCTGACAGGCCAGCATATCATCTTCATACCCTGGTGCATGACGCCCTATCTTATAACCGACATAGGAAGAACAATGAGGCTCATTAAACGTAGCCCAGGCATCAACCCGGTCTCCCAGCTCCTTTGACATCAGATCCGCATAATCACGAAACCTGTATGCCGTCTCCCTGCTTACCCAGCCCCCTCGATCCTGAATATACTGTGGTAAATCCCAATGAAATAAAGTCACAAAAGATTTGATATCCTGAACCTTCATCTTATCAAGAATTTTTTTATAAAAATCTACGCCGGTATGATTGAGACGTCCGTCTTCCGTGATTACCCTTGGCCACGCCATCGATAATCTGTACGCATCCACATTCAGTGACTTTATTAAATCCAGATCTTCTGACCACCTGTGATAATGATCGCAGGCAACAGCCCCTGAATCTCCATTTGCAGTATGCCCATCTTCAGCGTAGGTATCCCAGATACATTTAAGCCTGCCACCTTCTTTCGTTGCCCCTTCAATTTGATATGAAGCTGTCGCGACACCAAACAGAAATGAGGTCTCGTTTAATCGGGAGTTTTCTGGAAATTTTAGATTGGGGATCTGCATAAATATCGCCTCTTCTACTTGTACTACAAACAACACGTCAGACCGCTTCCGATAATCTGAGACAGAATTGTAGATTGTTATTCGAACAAATGGAAGCGCTTCCATTTACATGTAAAAGGTAATAGAGATTAAATGTCAAGTAAAGTTTATTGATACATCATAAAAATCAGATAGATGAAATAGTTTCTCTGACAATCAGGTTGGGCTTAAATTTATTTGTAACAGGATTTTTTTGCTCATAACAAAGGTTACGCATAAATCTCGAAGCATTAATTGTTATTTCTTCAACTGGATTAGAAATGGTAGTAAGCTTTGGATAGGTATGTTCGGAAAGAGCCGCATTATCATAACCAATCAGAGAAATATCATCAGGCACCCGCACTCCCATTTCATGCAATTTAAACAGGGCACCGACAGCCATTTCATCATTACCGCAGAATAAAGCAGTAATTTTTTCTCCACTTTTTAAAAGCTGTTCAGTGCAAATTGCTCCCGATGCATAATTAAAGTCTCCTTCAATACGCACCAGCTTTTTTTTATCAATCCCTGCTTTCTTAAGCTCACTCTCAAACCCCGCCTGACGTAACCTTGCATCTTCCTTTACTTTCGGACCGGTAATACAGGCAATCTTTTCATGCCCTGCATCCAGTAAACACCTGGCAGCTAATGCCCCCCCATAACGGTGATCAAGCATAAAGCAGTTTTTTGTATAACCTTTTATAACTCTGTTTATCAAAACTGTTTTTGGAAAATTCTGTAATAAATCAAGAATTTCCTTGTCACTCATTTCAATACTGTAAAGAATAAGACCGTCGCATTCCCTGTCTCTTAAAAATTCAATCGCTGCGACTTCCTCTTCCCCTTTACCCGAACCATTAGCAACGATCACATGCTTTTCATCCGCCCGCATCTCCATTTGTGCGGCTGCAATCAAACGACCGAAATACCGTCCCTGAAACTCAGGAACAACAAGGCCTATGCTATTGGTCCGTCTGGTAGCTAAAGACCTTGCAACACTGTTTGGCCTGTAGTTCAGATCCTTCATAGCTTTCAGAACACGTTTTCGCGTCTCTTCAGAAACACTTCCCTTGCCTGAGAGCACTCTGGAAACAGTACCTAGTCCAACAGATGCCTTTTTGGCCACATCGCTAATTGTAGTCATATAAAAATACCGAATCGAAAATAGTGATCACAAACATTACTCTATATTGCTCTTATAAAAAAAGATATTACATAAACAAACTGTGCTTCATATGTCACTCACTCTGTGTACCAATCATATATACTCCAAATTATCTTGACACTTCTTCCATACACTGCAACCATCAAAACTGGAAGCGCTTCCACTAAAAATACCTACTCTACAGAGAAATTGCTGAAAATGAAGATTGTTCGATCAAAAATTTTCATTCGAAAGCAAACGGTTAGTAACAGTAAATTCCCACATCAGAAACGTGGTAGTGGGGGGAGGACCAAAAATGATTGCATTATGTAAATCAGGTTTTAGTCGTACATCATTGATTGCTTTCCTGTTCCTTTTGTTTGCACCTGTATCATCTTACGCCGGTGGCGGCTTCAAAGATGCAGGTGACGAATATAATGGGCATCCAAAATGGAATGCATGGGTTTGGGGTAACAGCACACTGAATTTTCATGGCTATCACCGTTTTTCCTATGACTGGAATGATGGAGATTCAAGGGCCGTATTTGCAGCCCCCGGAGCAGGATCAAAATACCGTCTGGGCAATGAGGGAGATATTTCAGCCGAGTATTTCCTTGACTATAAATACTACTTTGATGGAGTTCCCGGTCGCGGCGGGAAGAAAAACTCCCGCTATATCGGCCTCTTTGGCGGTGTAGCTGATTATAAAACACAGGATAATTACAAAGACCTGAGATACTGCCTCGACCTCACATTGGAAAAAGGTTGTATCCCGCAGTTCTACATGACACTAGGTAATGTCCTGGGTGATGGTGTTGATATCTGGTTCGGACGCTCCTTTTATGGACGTAGAGGGCTTGACCTGAATGACCGCTTCTACACCAACCCCGGTCAGGGCGCTGACTATGGCGGCGGCATCAAAGGGCTTCAGGGCTTTGGTAGTGGCCACAATATTGATGTAGCAGCCTTTTATCTGAGAGACTCTTCTCAGGGTGATGATATCGATGGCTTTAGTGTCGACTTCCGTTACAAAGGCATCAAAACCAACAAGGATGGCGAACTGATTTTATGGGGTAAATATTCTCATAGAAACGGTAGCAACACGATTGCTTCTTCTTCTGAAGATAAAGACGGGTTTGGAGTTGGTATTTTCCACGAACAGAAAAATGTTCTTGGTGGATACTGGAACGTAGCAGCTCTCTATCGTGAAGGTGCAGCAGAAGTTCAGGGTATCTTCAACTCTCAGATCGTGCGTGAAGACCAGGGATATAATCTCGATAAAAACTACTCCTGGGAAATCAATTCTGACCTGTTGATCCAGCCAAACTCTGACTGGGCTATCAAATGGATCGCATTGGCAAGAGAAGATCACCGTGACGTAGGCAACGAGACTCTCTGGCTGTCAACCGGCATCAGGCCTATGTACTTTATCAATAAAAACCTGAACGTATCCTTTGAATCCGGTCTTGATTACGTAGACAACAAAGGCGTCTTTGGCGATGCAGAAGGAAGCGTTTGGAAAAATACCCTTGCTCTGGGTATCACAGATAAAAAAGGCTACAACAACCGTCCAATAGCTAGAATCTACGGAACATATGCCGTCTGGGATGAAGACCTGAAAGGTCTTGTCGGCACACCTGTATACGAAAAAGATACTGAAGGCTGGACCTTCGGTGTTCAGTTCGAATCCTGGTGGTAATCTTTTATAAATAACTCAATAAATTCCCTGGAAAAATAAGAAACGACCAAACTTTCTAACGGCCTGTATCACACAGGCCGTTTTTTTTGATCAAGACCGGATACCATACTCTCTCCCCACAGAGGATCTATACACTCAGTGCATCATCAATTGTAGCAGCTTCATTACCATCCGAATTGCCCCTCACCTGAATAAGATAATCCGTAAAAGCCTGCCATACCACATCTTCAACAGCATTTTTCAGCAGCAGAAAAAACGTCTGGCGAACCGAACTGTTATACGGCAGCAACTCACCAATAAACCAAATATATGCTGCCTTAACCTCCGCACTGTCCCTGTTACTTCCCCCCGCAATGAAATGCTCCAGCATACTCCCCGCATATTGCGTAAGAGCCAGAAGAAATGCATCCAGCGCTATCCGCCTTGCCCAGGAAGAAGCAAGAGCCCTCCTGATAACATTGATCGTTCTTCCCTGAGGTGTAACAGACAGAAAGAACAAAGCATTCTCAATAATCCACTCGAGCCAGCTTCGTTCTTTTTTCTTCTCTGTCCTTACTTCAGTCGCCACATCTCCCAGTATTTTTTCAATAGTCATAATATAATCGCCTTTAAAAATATTCATAACCCGGAATTAAAACATCCCATCAAAAACCAAACCTTAACCATATATCTTTCAACCCCGCCCCTTAACTCAAATATTAATACTTCATCTCCATAATTCAGTATTGCTTTCATAAGAGATAAAAAGACCGGAAGCACTGCCAACTCATGCAGCATAAATGGAGAATCCAGGTGTCAGAATTGATTTCTAACCTTAAAACCTCATTAACCCCAAAAGCTCTTTGGGCAGCAGCTACGGTTTTGATCATTATCAATCTTGGTTTTGGACTGGTAAATGGTTTTCTGTCATCTCAGAATATGAAAAAACAGATGACCGAACAATATACCAGAATAGCAGAGGCCAGAGCTCGCATACTGGCTGAACCCGTATGGATTTTTGAGTATAGCAGGGCCCGTACCCTGTTACAGGAGTTGATAGTCAACAGTGATATTCTCGAAGCTAAAATTAATGTCGATAAAGAAACCCTGTCTGTTTCACAAAAATTAAAACCCTCAGGAGAAACGCAGACTGTCAGCTATCCGATAACCTTTAAAGATGAAGCAGTAGAAGAGAAACTTGGTAGCCTGACAATGACTTTCTCGACAAGGAACGCTTCCTCGGCAATGACCCAAAGAGTAACAGAAAGTATTTTCCTCTCTTTGATATTGCTTTTAGCAATGGTTTTCTTCTCAAGCCGCTTAAAACAGGTCCAACAAGAAACTGTTTGACCATAGGAACTTTACTTAATTCCCCTCCGTACCTATCTTTAATACCAAAAAGGGCGAAGCGGGAATTAAACATATATGCGCAAAATTGTAGAAAAATACCTTCTTATTGCAGCACTGCTGTCAATAACACTATGGGCAAGCCTGGGATTAATACAGGTTCTTTTGTACAGTGGAGACTCTCCCAGAGCAATCACGCCTCGTGGCAAACTGGCTAATTTTGAACAAACCTCAATTTCACTGTTTAAAAATACTGCACCTTCAGTAGCATACATTTACCCGGTAACCGGAGGGCGTAATCCATTTGGACGCACAGTACGCACATCTGGCACAGGCTCAGGCTTTGTCTGGGACAAGGCCGGGCACATCATTACAAACTATCACGTGGTAAAGGGAGCCAGCCAGGTATATGTTCGCCTGAATGTCAGCGATGCGACAATTGCAAGAGTAATCGGAATATCTCCGGACCATGACCTGGCAGTCCTGCGGGTATCCGTACCACCGGGAAAACTGGCACCAATACCGATAGGAAGCTCTTCTGATTTACAGATTGGTCAGTCTGTTTTCGCCATTGGCAACCCGTTTGGATTAAAACAGACACTCACAACAGGTATAGTCAGTGCACTGAATAGAGGACTGCCAACAAGCTCTGCAAGAGAAATATCCGGTGTTATTCAAACTGATGCCGCAATTAACCCTGGCAACTCTGGTGGACCACTTCTGGATTCTGCTGGAAGATTGATTGGGGTAAATACCGCAATCGCGACCAAAAGCGGAACTTATAGCGGCATAGGCTTCGCAATCCCGGTAGACACGGTAAATCGCATTGTTCCTCAGCTTATAAGAAATGGCAAAGCTGAACGTCCAGGAATAGGAATTCAGGCATTCCCTCAGGAAATAGCCGCACGTCTTGGTGTTCAGGGTGTCGTAATTGCCTCAGTATTGCCGAATGGTCCTGCAGATAAAGCTGGCCTGATCGGAGTTGACAGGTCCAGCTCACGCATTGGTGACATAATAATTGCCATGGACAATAAACCTGTGAGAGATCTGGGAGAATTGACACGAGCTCTGGAAAAGTCCGGAATTGGCAGGACAGTAATACTGACAATAATCCGTAATAACACCCGGAAAAACCTGAAAGTTACGATCGCCGACATATCCTGACAAAAAATATTATATAAAGTCCGTAACCTGTTTCAATAATGGTTATGGGCTTTATATTTAATTCACATTTTCATTAGTAAAAAAGAATTGAATGCGACAACAAAATTTCATGCTATTATCTGTCATATAATATTTCAGCGCCAATTCCATAATCCTGAGTGAAAGTTAAGAGGCCTGTATTGAGCAAGGAAGACCATCACAAGACTGAGAAGGTGGGGATACTCGAAAGAAAAGTGCTCTATAGTAAATGGGCACTATTTATAGAGCGTGTCTGGCCAGCTCTTTGGCCTCCGGTAAGTGCACTCGGCTTATTTACAGTTATTTCCCTTACTGGTATCTGGATACATCTTCCAGAATGGGCCCATAAGCTTGGCCTTGCTCTGTTTGGACTTCTTTTTATAATTTCTCTGACCCCGCTGCTGATGTGTCGCTGGCCTTCTCGAAAAGAAGCTCTTATCAGAATAGAAAAAGCTTCAGGACTGAAACACCACCCTGTTTCTTCCTATGAAGATACTATTGGAGCCGCTAATCCATCAAGAGCAACATTACAGTTGTGGCAGGCTCACAGAAAACGCCTCTCTGAAACTTTTGACAGGCTTAAAGCAGGTTTTCCGCGCCCAAGAGTTGATAAGAATGACCCTTATGCGCTTAGAGTGGTACTGGCTATAGTTCTCTGCATCGGAATTCTGGCCACAGGGAACCTGGCCTATGAACGGATTTCTTCAGCTTTTAAGCTGGCAGCACTACCTTCTTCGGCAACAATAAGACTGGATGCCTGGATAACCCCACCGTCATACACACAAAAAGCTGCCATCATTCTGAATGATGGCTCCAAAAGCCAGACCAAAGAAGATATCGAAAAGCGTTTTATTCAGATTCCGGAAAACAGTGTTCTGATTATCAGGTTGAATTCAGGCTCAACCAGAGAATACACAATTCTCAAAAGTGATAAAATCAACTACGGCTTTACCAAAGATCACACATATTCAAAACTTGAACCTCAGGAACGCCAGAAAACTGATAAAAGACAGATTGCCCAGTATAAAATTCCATTAGATAAATCAATAAGTATCAAAATAAGAGACGGTCTGAGAGACATTCGCAGATGGCAGGTCTTTATCCAGAAAGATTTACCTCCCCGCATTGAATTGCAGGAACCCGTTAAAACAACAGCCAGAAATTCTCTGCACCTTACTTATACAATCTCTGATGACTATGGTGTAAAATCAGCAAAAGCCTCAATTAACAGGCCAGGCATAGTTATAACCGGAGCAGAAAGACCTCTGGGCGAACCTCCCGAGTTCGACTTGCAGATTCCCGGTAATACAAGAGAACGTGATGCAAAGGGGAATACCTACAAAGACCTGACAGCACATCCCTGGGCGGGTCTGGAAACAACGCTGACACTGAGTGCAACAGATGCTGCAGGTCAGGTTACCCATACCAGAGAAGCCACTATAGTACTGCCATCGCGTAATTTTACGAATGCACTCGCAAGAGCTTTGATAGAGCAAAGGCAGAAGCTTGTAAAAAGCCCTGGGCGCAATAGAAATAATGTTATGCGCGCCCTCCATGCCCTTACAATATCTCCGGAAAATTTTATTACAGATGTCAGAATTTACCTGGGCATCCGTACCGCATACTGGCGCTTGAGACATAACAGGGACAGAGCTTCAGCCAGCAGTGTTGTAGACCAGCTCTGGCACCTCGCCCTATATATTGAGGATGGCAACCTTTCTGAAGCCGAACGCCAGATGAAACTTGCACAGGATCAGCTTGCAAAATCTCTCAGAGAAGGAGCATCCGGCGAAGAAATTCGCAAACAACTGAGAGAACTGAGAAATGCGATAGCGCGCTTTACGCATTCATTGGCAAGAAAGCAGAAAAATAACAACTCGGGTAAACGGCCTGATGGAACATCCTCTGATAAGACTCTGTCGACTCAGGACCTTGACAGAATGCTGCGCGAGATAGAACAGCTTGCGAAATCAGGAGCAAGGCAACAGGCGGCACAAATGCTTAACCGCCTGAGAAATATACTGGAAAACATACAGACCAACACTGCACAACAAAATCAAAGCAATAAAGAAATGATGTCCAGCTTTGAAGGTCTGAATAAAGTCATTTCCCGTCAGCAAAAACTGCTGGACGAAACCTTTACGCAAAAACAGAATGCCCCTTTATCAAACGGCCCTGAAAATAGAAAATTCAGCAAACGCAATCAGAACCTTGCCAACCGCCAGCAAACAATAAATAAAATGCTGTCCGAGATTCTCCAGTCTATGAAAAATCAGGGGATCAAACCAGGCCAGTCTCTGGATCAGGCAGAACAGGCCATGAAAGAAAGTGGTCAGTCTTTGGGAAAACAGAACCTCGATAAAGCGACCCAGCAACAAACTCTTGCTCTGGATAAATTGCGCCGGGGAGCCAGAAAGTTAGCACAGCAACTTATGAAAAGGCTCGGCCAGCAGGCAGGCCAGTTAGCAGGCAGAAGAGATCCCTTTGGGAGGCGCACATCCCGGCAGGGCCCTGACTTTGGAGATGACTCTGTAAAAATACCTGAACATATTGATGTTCAGAGAGCCCGGGAAATTCTTCAGGAGTTGAGAAAACGCTTTGGCAACTCCGCGCGGCCACCTGTTGAACTGGACTATCTGGAACGCCTGCTCCGCAGATTCTAGAGTACAACTTGCTTTCAGTATAAATTAAAACAGAAATTCTCTTTTGAAAGATGCTTCTGATCCGTGTTATGAGTAAGCCCGAACAGGTAATGTCATTTTTACTCAGAGCAACAAATGCAGCAGACATGTGAAAAATCGCTGATTGAAAGAGTCAAAAATGGCGATCGGCTGGCTTTCTCTGAGCTGCTTTCTAATAATTACAGCTTTATATACCGCGTAGCCTATAAATGGACCGGTGATCAAAGCGATGCCGAAGACGTAACCCAGAACGTATGCATCAAACTCGCGAAAACAATTAATAGCTTTAAAGGCCAGGCAAGTTTCTCATCCTGGCTATACCGCGTAACATTAAACGCAGTTCGTGATTTGCAGAGAAAACAGAAAACCTACAAAAACATGGTGCAACAGTTACAATTTGTAACTCAGGACCATGTCATGCCTGATGACCTTTCTGAAAACAAAGCAGATAGCCTCTGGAAAAATGTGCAAACTTTACCGGAAAAACAAAGAGACGCGGTATTATTGGTCTATTCAGAAGGAATGAGCCATAAAGATGCCGCCGAAATAATGGGCTGCAAGGAGAGTACCGTTTCCTGGCACATACATAAAGCCAGAGAGATTCTTAAAGAAAACATGATGAGTGAAGACATTGACTGAATTGGACTTTGAAAGTTTAAAGAACATAAAGGTTCCTGAAGAACGCCTCTCTGCAAGAGAACTGGCGCTGCAATCAGCCATGTCTGAATTTGATTTGAAACAGAAGCAGAAATCAAATTCAATCTGGTCTCTCATCTCAAAAATAAATCCAGGTCCATTCGTGCGCAACCTTCCCCGCTCCATTGCTGCATCTGGTGCTCTGGCTGGCATTATGGTTGCCGCTCTGGCTTCAACAATATTTATATATAACCCAATCACCCCACCTAAGCCCACTGAGACTGAAAAAGAACAGGATAATACTGTCAACGCGCAACAGGAAAAAAACGCGAAAAAGAAAATAGCCCCCGCAGCTGAAATAAATATTAATCAATCTGCTGACGTGCAGAGAAGAGAAAGCCTGGCCCCACAGCCACAACCAAAGGCAAAATCCATACCTGGAAATAGATACATGGGAACAGGGAACAATAGCATCGGGAACAGCCTGTCCAACAGTCCGAATTTTAATAAAACTGCACCTCCCCTTGCAGCACGTGAAGTAAAAGCCCTCATAGTCAAAGCCCCGAAGTGGAAAACAAACGCCCTGCACTACTGCATGACCCAGAACAGCGAATGTGGAAAGCCGGTTGCAGATCAGTTCTGCAAAACAAAAGGCTATCAAAAATCAGGCTTATCACCTGAAAGTACAAATCGTGCGGTGAAAACCACCTCCATCAGAAATAACCAGGTTTTTGAAAATGAGCCAGACCGCCAAACAAGAACTTTTCAGTATATCACTTGCCTGAACCCGCAAAAGAAAAAGCCCTGAGAAAATAAAACCGGCTGGAAATACTATGGCAAAAAAACAGTCATAGCTGATATTTTTAATATTTATTTACTTTGAGCAAAATCACCTGTTGTCTATCCCTGTATTTATCTGATAAAGCCTGATAGCTACCTTTGGGTGAACACTGTAAAATCGAAAAAATGATAACGTGGTGGCTGTGTCAAAAATTCAACTATTGATTTTTTACTGCAAAAGCGCCAGATAACATCAATCCCCCAAAAAAACAAATAAGGCGGAAACATGAGTGCTAGTAACATCACCATCATTGAAGAAGATACCCATATCAAAGGGCAAATCCGCGATTGCCATCAGATAGAAATAAAAGGATATATCGAAGGCGACCTGATTGCCGACACGGTATTGATACATCCTAACGGAAAATTCTTCGGAACTCTGAAAACCGGCAAGGCAGAAATTCACGGAACTGTACAGGGCAATGTCACTGTTACAAATCTGATCGATATCCGCAGCACAGGCACAGTAAACGGCAACATTCGTTACGGACAGATTGTCGTGGAAACTGGCGGTAACCTGAGCGCGGAACTAAGAAACATCCCGCCTGAAATCGGCGGAGATCTGGATTTGACAGTCGAACGGGGTAAGTCAGCCCGTGTTACAACCATGGACCTGACGGCCCTTGACCCTGACGACGATGCAAAAGATCTGAAATATACGATCTCAAATCCAAAGAACGGTTTTATTGCTCTCAACTCTGCTCCGACAAAATCAGTCACAAACTTTACTCAGGTCGATATAGAAAAAGGCCTGGTAAAATTCGTACATGACGGAAAAGGTGACAAAGCGAGTTTTGATGTAGTCGTAGCCGATGCTAAAGGTGGCACATCTGGCAAGCCACAGACTGTAAACATTGCCGTACGTGGCTAACTGATCTTTTTAGAAAGCAGGCTCAATCTGGTTTCAGCCTGCTTTCTTATTCTCTTATTCTTTACTTCAAAGCCGTCGAAATCATCTCACGGGTTTCATTCACCCCATACAATTCAATAAACGACCCGAAACGCGGTCCTTGGGACTGCCCAAGCAACACTTCATAGAGCGCCTTGAACCAGTCTCTAAGATTTTCAAACTCATGCTCCTTGCCAACAGCAAACACCACACTTTGTATATCCTGCCCTGAGGCCCCTTCAGGGACATCAGCAAGCTTTTCATACAAGGACTGCATAGCAGCGCGTTCCTGATCGCTTGGAGCCCTGAATTTTTTCGTAGGCTTCACAAAATCATTAAAATACGCAATCGCATACCCGACCAGCTTGTCAATAACCGGCTGGTTCTCAGGTGTCGCATGCGGCGCATAACGTTTAATAAAGCCCCAGAGCACTTCTTTCTCTTCCGCATTCGAAGCAGAAACAAGATTCAGCAGCAGGTTAAACGAAATCGGCAGTTCAACCGCAACAGGCTGCCCTGAATGAATATGCCAGACCGGATTGGTAAGCTGATCCTTAACTTCCATTCCTTCAAACTTGGTAAGAAACGTCAGATACTCATCAACATTCTTTGGTATCACATCAAAATACAGTTTCTTCGCAGTCTTTGGTTTCTGATACATAAACAGCGAAAGGCTCTCAGGGCTGGCATATTTCAACCAGTCCTCAATCGTAATACCATTACCTTTGGATTTTGAAATCTTCCCGCCATCTTCATCCAGGAACAACTCATAAGAAATACCTGTAGGAGCATTTCCTCCAAGAGCTTTACAAATACGGCTCGAAAGACGCACAGAGTCGATCAGATCCTTACCCGCCATTTCATAGTCGACACCAAGAGCTGCCCAGCGCATGGCCCAGTCCGCTTTCCACTGACACTTCACGTGACCAGACGTGACTGGCGTTACCATCTCTTCACCACTTTCCGGGTCAATATAGGTCACTGTTCCCGCCTCAACATCGCGTGCGATCATCGGAACCTGCAATACATTCCCCGTATTCGGACAGACTGGTAAAAACGGGGAATAAGTTTTTTGACGCTCTTCACCCAATGTTGGAAGTATGATCTTCATCACATCATCATAAGCCTCCAGCATTTTCAGCAAAGTCTTGTCAAATCTCCCGCTTTTGTAACATTCTGTCGCTGAGAAAAACTCATATTCAAACCCGAACTCATCAAGAAATGCCTGAAGCTTCGCATTATTCGTCTCGCCAAAGCTCAAATTGGAGCCGAACGGATCAGGCACTGAAGTCAGTGGTTTACCGATATACCCCTGCAACATCTCCTGATTAGGCACATTTGTAGGCACCTTGCGGAACCCGTCCATATCATCCGAAAAGCAGATCAAACGTGTTTTAAAGTGATTATCCGTTAATACACGAAACGCATGACGCACCATTGTCGTCCGCGCAACCTCACCAAAAGTACCAATATGTGGCAATCCTGAAGGCCCATACCCGGTTTCAAAGATCACTTCTTCCGGTTTGACCTTCATCTTGTCCAGCCGTTTGATAAGTGTGCGTGCTTCTTCAAAAGGCCAGGCCTTACTGTCATTCGCCGCCTCAATCAGGGCGCTATCAAACTGATCCGTCATGGTGAGTCTTCTTAATTTCTTTAATTTATAGGAAAAACTGATAACCAGCATTATCGAATTATAATGCAGTTGGGGTAGTCATAACCGTAAATGGGGCATAATCAAGTATCTTTATCCAATTTCAAGGCTTGACCACGATTTTTAAAGCGTTACACCATAACATTAAACGGATTAACCAGATAAATCGAAGGAAGTCTCCTGATATGTCCGATACGATATCACATCACGAAGCCCTAATTTACGTAATGGTAATAATGTCAGCTGTCGATGGCTCCATGTCAGACGAAGAGCTTGTAAGAATAGGCAATATTGTAAAACACGTACCTGTATTCAGAGATTTTGAGGATGAAAAACTGGTAGGTGTTGCAGAAGCATGTGCCACACTTTCGGGAAGAGAAAACTCCCTGCAGGAAATTCTTAACCTTGTTGCCATCTCTTTACCTGAAAAACTTTATGAAACAGCCTATGCATTGGCAGTCGAAATTGCAGCAGCTGATCTTGAAATAGTACAGGAAGAACTCCGTCTTCTTGAATTATTAAGAGATAAGTTAGGCCTTGATAAACTGACTATAGCAGCAATTGAACGCGGTGCCCGTGCCCGGCACCAGGTGCTTTAAGCCCTATTCCCTATGTATTCCCCCGTCATATGACAATAAACTACTAGAATAAATCATAGGTTTAACTGTATTTTTTCCTTTTCACCATAAACAATACTGTAAATTATCAGTATTGTTTATGGGTGCCAAATGTTCTGGAACAACCTTAAAGTAAAAATCAAAATTCCCGCTGCCATTGTAGGTTTTGCAATCCTTGTCGGCATCAGCATAGGAGTTGCCAGTTACCTCTCCGTTTCAGGAGAAATAGATAAACTGGCTAAAGAGAGACTTCAGGCAATAGCAGAAAACAGGGAATCTCAACTAAAAAACTACCTCAATTCCATAGAACAGGACCTGAAAATTGTAGCTGGAAACCCACTCACAGCCCAGGCAATCAGAGATTTCTCCACGGCATGGAACACAATTGAAGGTAATAAAACTGATCACCTGAAGGGGATCTATATCAAAAATAACCCAAACAAGCTGGGTGAAAAGCATCTTCTGGACCGGGGCAAAGAAGATACGGCATATAACAAAATACATGGAAAATATCATATCTGGTTCCGCGAACTTCTGGACCAACGCGGTTATTACGATATCTTCCTGTTCGATAACAATGGTAACCTGATATATACAGTATTCAAGGAAGAAGACTATGCCACCAACTTTGCCAAAGATGGTGGAAAATGGGCTGATACAGACCTGGGAAACGCCTTCCGGGCTGCATCACAGGCAAAAAAAGGAACGATTTCCTTCTTTGACTTTAAACCATACACGCCTAGCTATGGCGCCCCTGCAAGCTTCATATCTACTCCAGTCATAGAAAATGGCAAGACAGTCGGTGTCCTTGTCTACCAGATGCCGATTGACAGAATAAACTCAATCATGAGCGCCAGCAGTGGTCTTGGAAAAACTGGTGAAACTGTCATTGTTGGCTCGGATAAGTTGATGAGAAATAACTCCCGTTTTTCCAAAGAAAACGATATCCTGAAAGTGAAAATTGATAGCCACTCGGTAGATGCAGCACTGAAAGGACACGAGGAATTCTCTGTATCAGCAGATTACAGAAATGCACAGCTGATGGAAGTCGGCGCTCCGTTGAACTTTAATGGTACAACATGGGCCATACTTGCAGTACAAGCGGTTGATGAAGTTTCAATTCCACTAATAAACAGCAGAAATATCATGATTATCACAGCCCTCATCGTGCTGGCTGTAGCAACTGCAGGTGGGTACATTATTGCACTAACACTAACAAGACCAATCGAAAAGATTGTACATGGCATGAACAATCTGGCGAGAAACAATATTAATATTGCAATTGATGAAACACCACGAACTGACGAAATAGGCGAAATGACTCAGGCTCTCCTCGTCTTTCGTGATAACGCAGTAGAACGGCAAAAACTGGAAGAAGAACGTCGCAAATCTGACGACCGCGAACGCCGTGCCGAAGAAGAGAAAAAACGCCATGAACAACAGCTTCTCATCGTAGAAAAAGTAAAAGTAGTAGCTGAAGAATGCGCAAGAGGAAATTTTGCCAACCGCGTACCAACAGATGGACTTGATGGCTTCCTTCTTGAACTGGCTCAAGGTATCAATATGATCAGTGATGTCTCTGAGCGCGGCCTGACTGAAATTCGTGAATCAGTCACTGCAATTGCTCAGGGGGACCTGACACAGACAATTGACGGCTCCTACGAAGGAATGTTTGATGAAATCAAACATTCCTTCAATAACACTTTGAGGCAGTTAACTGCAATTATCGGTGATGTAACTGATGCTTCCCTGTCTGCCAGCCAGGGCGACTTCTCACACCGTTTATCACTTGAAGGCAAAAAAGGCTTCATCGAAGAATTGGCAAAAAGCATAAATGAAATCAATGATATATCAGATCGTGGGTTAACCGAAATCAGAACAGCAGTAACCGCAATCGCACAAGGTGATCTAAGTAAAAATATAAGCGGTAACTACAAGGGCATGTTTGATGAAATTAAAGTGTCATTCAATAATACTCTGAACCAACTGTCGGCAATTATTCATGATACCACTGAGTTATCATTCGCAGCCGGTAAGGGAGATTTCACTAAATCTGTCCAGACTGAAAACAAACAGGGCTTTATGCTGGAACTGGCAAACGCCATCAACAGCACCAATGATGTGTCTCTTCGTGGTTTGACTGAAATAAAGGAAATCATTCTTTCAGTATCTGAAGGTGACCTGACCAGTAAGGTAACTGGAGAATATGAAGGCATGTTTGACGAAATAAAACAGGCCCTGAACTCTACAATTGACGTTCTGTGCTCGATTTCAGAACAGGTCCAGATTGCTTCAAATGATGTAAGCTCGGCATCGAAAGAAATCGCCAGCGGGACAGATGACCTTTCACAACGAACAGAAGAACAGGCCTCAGCACTTCAGGAGACCTCAGCCTCTATGGAAGAAATGTCATCAACTGTTCAGAATAATGCTTCAAATGCCATCGAGGCCAGCCAGCTTGCAGAAGAGACAAAAGGTGAAGCCTCAAGAGGTGGCAAAGTCGTCACCAATGCAGTCGAGGCCATGAGCCGCATAGAAACATCTTCAAATAAAATTGCCGACATAACTAACGTCATTGACGAAATCGCTTTCCAAATTAACCTCTTGGCTTTGAATGCTGCTGTAGAAGCTGCTCGGGCTGGCGAGGCTGGAAAAGGATTTGAAGTTGTCGCAGCAGAAGTCCGCAAACTCGCGCAACGTTCGGCAAATGCTGCAAAAGATATTGAGCAACTTATCGAAACAAGCGGTAACGAGGTAAAGCAGGGATCTGAACTGGTTAAGGAAACCGGCGATTCCCTCACAAAAATGGTAACTTCGGTCACTAAACTTGCAGATATTGTAAACGAGATATCACATGCCAGCAAAGAACAGTCTGGTGGCATAACTCAGATCAATGATGCAATAGCCAATATGGACAGCACGACACAGCAAAATTCCGCACTGGTCGAGCAAAATTCTGCAGCAGCCAGATCCCTTCAGGACAGGGCCATCGAGATGCAGCAGCGAATTGGCTTCTTTAAAACCCGCTCAAATGTTAGCCAGGCTAGACCGCAGCAACATAACAGGCTATCTGCCTGACTCTCAAAGATACGAGAGATCCGATAAGGATCTCTCACATCCACTCTGGCCTGCCCCCTATCAGAACCAAAAACTTCGTGATACAAAGTGTTATCGAACAAATACGCTATAGAAGTTGGGGAAAAATGGCCGAAAGAATTAAAAAGAGTACTGCCCAGGGCAAACAATACTCCAAAAAGACAATTGCTCTTGTATACGATTTCGACGGCACCCTAAGCCCTAAACCCATGCAGGAATACACAGTTCTTCCCCAGATCAACGAAGATCCAAAAGCCTTCTGGACCGAAGTAAACAGGCTCACCAAGCTGCATCAGGCAGAAGGTCTTATTACCTACATGCATCTCATGTACAAAAAAGCTAAGGAAAGAGGCGTCGAAATCAGGCGGGAAGACCTCGTCAATCTGGGGCTGAACGTAGAACTTTTCCCGGGCGTCACCGAATGGTTCCGGATGATTAATGATTACGTAAAAACTGAAACTAACAATTCCATACAGGTGAGACACTATCTCGTATCATCCGGACTTAAGGAAATTGTTGAAGGAACCTCCATATATAAGGAATTTCACAACGTATTTGCATCCGAATACCTTTTCGAAGCATATGAATTGCCATACCCAAAACGGGTTATTACAGACACGTCAAAAACACAATATTTATTCAGAATAAACAAGGGTGTAGAAGACCTCAATCAATCAATCAACAGTCATATGCCTGAGGAGCTGCGCCCAATTCCTTTCCAGAATATGATCTATTTCGGTGACGGAGAAACTGATGTGCCATCAATGGCTGTAATGCGCCAGAACGGCGGCCATGCAATCGCTGTCTACCCACCACGTGGAAATCGCAAAAACTGCATTGAATTATTCGATGCCAAAAGGGTGGATTTCTTCGCCTCGGCCGACTACCGGGAGGGATCCGATTTATATCTGAGAACAAAACTATTAATTAATAAAATAATTTCAGGAATTTCTGTATCAGAAGAAGTTTGGCGCCTTGAAAAAGCAATAAAACGATAGTAATCCAGTTAGAAAAAAATGAATGGTGATTATGCAAAAAATCACATGAATAATATTTAATTTGGCTTGAGGCATATTTCTGCCCATTCTAAATTAAATATAGAGTATCTAAAGCAGAATTTTGGATAGTGTTTCAATGAGGGCGGCAATCTCATATAAAGCACAAAGAACTGATAGAGGTATTTTATACCGGGATGAAACTTTTGAGTAATTGATCTCGAAACTGAACATACCTCGTTTCAGCTAAACACTATCACTTTTACGTGCACCAATAGTTTCTGGATAATCAAAGGCTCGGAGCAAAATGCGTTTTATAAAACTGACCATCGTGAATTCCCTGATCTCCCTGATCGCAGTTACAGCAATTTATATATCCTCGGCACAAGCAGAACAGGTAAAGCATCACGCTCTGTCTCTGATTGGTAAACCGAAATATCCAGCTGATTTCAAGCATTTTGATTATGTAAACCCTGACGCACCAAAAGGTGGTGAGGTTAAGACATGGGCTTTGAGGACTTATGAAACCCTGAACCCATTCCCTGCTACAAAAGGCATTCCGGCAGCCGGAATTGCCTCTGGCGCTCTCCTTTATGAACCATTGATGCGCACCAGCACAGAAGAGCCATCAACAGCATATGGCTTGATAGCGGAGTGGGCAAGCTATCCGGAAGACTTTTCATCTGTGACGTTCAAGCTTCGTGATGAAGCCAAATTCCACGATGGCAAACAGATTACTGTCGATGACGTCATTTTCAGTTTTGAATCATTTGTAAAAGTGAATGTTCAGGCAGCCCATTATTATGAAAACGTCAAGGAAGTTAAGAAGACAGGCGATAGAGAAGTCACATTTTATTTTAATACAAAGAATAATCGGGAGTTACCTCTGATTGTTTCTGAACTGAGAATAGTTCCCAAACACTTCTGGACTGGCAAAGACAAAGACGGAAAACCTCGTAATATTGCAGAGGCAACATTAGAACTACCTCTTGGTTCCGGCCCATATAAAGTTCAGAAAGCCATTCGTGGCAAAACAATTTCATTTAGACGTGTTGATAATTATTGGGGTAAAGACCTGCCAATAAACAAGGGCTTCTACAATTTTAATGAGATTACCTTTGATTATTTTCTAGATACTAATGTTGCACTGGAAGCTTTCAAGGCAGGGAAGCTGGATTACTTTGATGTTAACAGCTCAAAATTATGGGCCACAGCATTTAACTTCCCGGCTATGAAGCAGGGACTTGTTAAAAAAGTCGTAGTGCCTCAAAAATCAGTTGGCTCTATGCAGGCTTTTGTACTCAATACAAGGCGCGAACAATTTCAGGATCCTAAAGTCCGTCAGGCCCTGAATTTAGTCTACAACTTTGAATGGGCAAATAAAAACCTGTTCTATAGCCAGTACTCAAGATTAAATAGTTATTTCGATAATACAGAAATGGCTGCGAAAGG
This sequence comes from Methyloligellaceae bacterium, assembly GCA_050633205.1. Taxonomy (GTDB): domain Bacteria; phylum Pseudomonadota; class Alphaproteobacteria; order Rhizobiales; family CBDHHC01; genus CBDHHC01. The sequence goes on from JBOEGA010000068.1 coordinate 27,928, forward strand.
CCTGCCTCAGGGAGCCGAGCTTGCCATTCTGAACGAGTTCAAAGATAAAATCCCTCCAGAGGTGTTCACAAAAGAATATAAGTCTCCGGTCAACAAGACTTCATCTGATTTTCGTAAAAATGCACGTCAGGCTTTTAAACTCCTGAAAGAAGCAGGCTGGGTTGTTACCAATGGAAAACTGGTCAACAAAAAAACAGGAAAACCTTTCCAGATTGAATTCCTATTGGTTTCTGAAGCCTTCAGTCGTGTAGTAATCCCTTATGCCCAAGACTTAAAACGCCTGGGTATTGATGCAAAGATCCGGGTAGTTGATGGTCCCCAGTATAAACGCCGGGTCGATGGTTTTGAGTATGATGCAATAGTATCAACCTTTGGCCAGTCCTTTTCTCCTGGCAATGAACAAAGATTTTACTGGGGTTCTGCATCAGCTGATCAAAATGGTTCCCGCAACTATATAGGCATTAAAAGCCCCGTAATAGACAAAATCATTGATAAAATCATATTCGCTAAAAACCGTGAAGAGCTTGTCACAACAGTACGCGCAATGGACCGTATTCTGCTCTGGAGCCACTATGTTATTCCTCATTGGTATGCTGCCTATGAGCGCATTTCCTATTGGGATAAATTTGGCTACCCGCAAGCTCTGAATATACTCCCTCCTGAATGCCTGAACAAATGCATGCAGGATGCAATTAAGAAAAATGGGAAAATCTACACCTTGGACTCCAATATACTTGGCACCTGGTGGTACACGAAAAAAGACACAAAAAAACAATAGGGACAGGACACTATGAAATTAAAAGCATTTATCCTGATCCTGTCACTGCTTGTCACATCATGGCAGGCAGCGACAGCGGCCGAAAAAACACACGGCCTGTCAGCTTTTGGAAAACTGAAATATCCGGCTGATTTTAAACATTTCGATTATGTAAACCCGGACGCTCCAAAGGGCGGCCGTATCAACATGATTGGCCCGGCCAGATATACGACCTTTAATAGTTTCAATGGCTATATTCTGTTAGGTATTCCGGCACAGGGGCTTGGATATGCTGGCGGTACTCAGACTCTCTTTGATCAGTTAATGGTACGCGCCTGGGATGAGCCAGATGCCGTTTACGGTCTTGTCGCACATTCAGCAGAACTGGCTGATGACAAACGTTCAGTTACCTTCTATATGCGCCCTGAAGCAAAGTTCTCTGATGGGACGAATCTTACGGCAGAAGATGTTGTTTTCACTTTTGAGACTTTAAAAAAGGAAGGGCACCCCGCTTACTCGCTCCCTCTACAGGATGTATCCAAAGCAACTGCTGTTGATAAATACACTGTCAAATATGAATTTAAAGGCGATAATATCAGAGACCTGCCAACTATAGTTGCCACACTTCCGATATTCTCGAAAAAATACTACTCAACCCATAAATTCAATGAACCAAGCCTGAAAGTTCCTGTTGGCTCCGGGCCTTACACCATCGCCGGTCACTTTAAAAACCAGTTTGTAAACTTCAAGCGCCACAAAGATTACTGGGCTAAAGATCTGCCGGTAAATGTTGGCCGCTTCAACTTTGATGAATTGCGCTTCAAATATTATCAGGACCGTAACGTTGCCTTTGAAGCATTAAAGGGTGGCCAGGTTGACCTGAGGGAAGAGTTCACATCGAAAATCTGGGCGACACAATATAACTTTACTGCTCTGAAGGATGGCAGGGTAATCAAGCTTGTGACAGAAGACCAGAACCCTTCTGGAGCACAGGGTTTTTTCCTTAACTCCAGAAGACCACATTTGAAAGACCCGGCAGTAAGAAAAGCAATTGCACTTGCCTTTGATTTTGAATGGACAAATAAAAATTTATTCTATGGTCTTTATACCCGGACAAACAGCTATTTCGAAAACTCAGATCTGAAAGCAGAAGGATTACCGACAAAAGAAGAACTCGCCCTTCTTGAGCCATTTAAATCAGAACTGCCACCGGAAGTTTTCTCTTCTCCCCCTTATTCACAACCCGTCACCAGTGGTTCAGGGCGAGATAGAAAAGTCTTGTTGCAGGCAGCAAGAACTCTCACCAAAGCAGGGTGGAAGATCAAGGATGGCAAGCGTGTAAATGACAAAGGTGAAACATTAACACTGGAGTTTCTCGCCTATGACAACGGTATTGTCCGCATTATCCTGCCTTACCTAGAAAATCTGAAAACAATTGGCATTGTTCCAAAGATCAAAAGAATTGACCCGACCCAGTTTGAAAATCTGAAAAAGAAATTTGAATACGACATTGTTGTACAGCGTTACTCTATGCGCCTTTTACCCGGCGTAGAATTACGCACTTTTTTTCACTCATCAACTGCATCAATTCCCGGAAGTGACAATCTTGCAGGAATACAAAACAAAGCAGTAGATGCATTAATTGAAAAAATTATGCAGGCAAAAAATCAGGAAGAACTGAGAACCGCAACCCGGGCTCTGGACCGAGTACTGAGAGCTGGCCATTACTGGGTGCCCCACTGGTATAAAGCCAGTCATACTCTGGCTTTCTGGAAAAAATTCTCCCGGCCAAAAATCAAACCGAAATACCATCGTGGAATTATAGACCTCTGGTGGCAGACGCCGGCTAAGGCCAACACGAAATAAACGGAAGCTGATCTAAAATGGCATCATATATTCTCAAGCGGCTTTTACTGACCATACCGACAATTTTCGGTATTATGCTGATTAGCTTTATCATCGTCCAGTTTGCTCCTGGTGGTCCTGTCGAAACAATTACAGCCAGACTCAAAGGAAATGACCAGGGAGCAACATCCCGTTTTGATGGTAGTCAGAGTGCCATAGCAAATGCAGGCAAGACCTCACAATATCGAGGTGCACAGGGTTTGTCTGAAGAACACCTGAACCAGATCAAAAAACAATTCGGCTTTGACAAACCGCCTCATGAACGTTTTCTTCTCATGATCAGAAACTTTCTGCTATTTGATTTTGGGAAAAGCTTCTTCAGTGGTCAGGAAGTTACAACAATGCTGTATAATGCCCTCCCCGTATCTATATCACTGGGATTGTGGCTGACCTTGCTTACCTATCTGATAGCCATCCCTTTGGGCATAAGAAAAGCTGTAAAAGACGGAATGAGGTTTGATGTCTGGTCTAGTGGTATACTGGTTATTGGATATGCAATACCGAGCTTTGTTCTGGGATTGATCCTTATCGTTTTTCTAGCTGGTGGAAACTATATTAACCTGTTTCCCTTACAGGGGCTGGCTTCAACAAGCTACTCGGATCTCCCGGTTTTTATACAAAACTACTATCCTGAATACGCACAAAAAACCACTATTGAGCCTTGGAAATATATTGCCTGGTACTGGAAGGTTGTTGATTATGTCTGGCATATTACTCTGCCATTGATTGCACTTGGTGTTGGCACATTCACAACCATGACATTCCTGACCAAAAACTCATTTCTGGATGAAATAAAAAAACAGTATGTCATTACTGCCAGAGCAAAAGGCTTGACCGAAACCAGAATTCTTTATGGGCACATCTTCCGCAATGCCATGCTTCTGATCATTGCCGGTTTTCCTGGTGCATTTCTGACAGCTTTCATAAGCGGCTCTCTCTTGATTGAACAGATATTTGGCCTGAGTGGAATAGGGTTGATGTCCTGGACCGCAATCAGTGAACGGGACTACCCCGTTATTTTCGGTAGCCTCTACCTGTTCTCGCTTCTCGGAATCTTCGTACACCTGCTTGCCGATATCACCTACACAATTGTCGACCCTCGCATCGACTTTGAATCGCGTGAGGTTTAAAGCGTCATGAATATAAAAACAGAAACAGCAGATATGATTCAGTCGCAGTCAAAAGATAAAAGTTTTTGGGACAGAATATTCTTCTGGACAAAACTCTCTCCAATTAACCAGAGGCGCTGGAATAACTTCAAGGCCAACAAACGTGGCTATTGGAGCTTATGGATATTTCTGACTCTGTTCATCATCAGCCTGTTTGCGGAATTCATCGCAAATGACAGACCTCTGCTGATTAAGTATGATGGCCAGTATTACACTCCGATCTTAAAAACCTACACAGAAACACAGTTTGGTGGAGAGTTCCAGACAGAAGCCAAATACAGGGAACAGTTCGTAAAAGACCTGATTAAGGAAAAAGGCGGTTGGATGATCTGGCCTTTGATCGAGTTTGATTACAACACCCAACTCGAAGACCCCGCAAGACCATCACCATCCAGACCAACTTCAGAAAATCTGCTTGGGACCGATGATATTGGCCGGGATGTGCTTGCAAGAGTCATATATGGCTTCCGCTTGTCAGCAATATTCGGACTCGTTCTGACATTACTATCTTCAATAATTGGCATAACAGCAGGTGCAATACAGGGCTATTTCGGTGGTCGTATAGATCTCTATGCCCAACGGTTCATAGAATTATGGACCTCCTTGCCCCAGTTATTCATCCTTTTGATCTTCGCTCAACTTTTTGAGCCAGGCTTCTTCCTGCTGCTTGGTATTTTGCTGTTATTCAGCTGGACAGCCCTTGTTGGTGTTGTACGAGCCGAATTCCTCCGTGGCCGTAACTTTGATTATATCAAAGCAGCAAGAGCACTGGGACTCTCAGATACAAAGATCATGTTTAAACATCTGCTGCCAAACGCTATGGTCGCAACCATTACTATGGTTCCCTTTATCCTTTCAGGTTCTCTTGCAACACTGACTGCACTGGACTATCTGGGGCTTGGCCTGCCACCTGGACAACCTTCTCTTGGAGAGCTGTTGAAACAGGGTAAGGAAAATCTTCACGCATGGTGGCTCATGACAACCGGCTTTCTTATTATCTCGATCATGTTAAGCCTTCTGGTATTCATCGGCGAAGCGGCACGTGATGCGCTTGACCCAAGAAAAACATTCCAATAGGAGCGCTGCAGGATGACAAGAAAAACACTCGTTGATGTCAAAGACCTGTCCATTGACTTTAATGCTAACGGGACAAAAACAAGTGCTGTAAAAAATATATCCTTCGATATCAAAGAAGGGGAGACAGTAGCGCTTGTGGGAGAATCGGGTTCCGGTAAAACAGTATCAGCATTATCTATCATGCGCCTGCTGCCCTACCCGCTCGCATCTCACCCTTCTGGACAAATCATGTTCAAAGGGCAGGACGTACTCAAGCTAAACGAAAAAGAAGTACGCGGAATCCGTGGAAATCAGATATCCATGATATTTCAGGAACCAATGACATCCCTGAATCCCCTGCACACAATCGAAAAACAGATCAACGAAGTCCTGCTTATCCATAAAGGACTGGCAGGTGAAGCAGCCAGAAAACGAACTCTGGAACTTTTGAATAAGGTCGGTATCCGGGATGCCGAAAAACGCCTTGCCGACTATCCCCACCAGTTATCTGGTGGTCAGAGACAGCGCGTTATGATAGCCATGGCGCTGGCCAATGAACCAGATCTCCTGATAGCAGATGAACCAACAACAGCTCTCGACGTTACCATTCAGGCTCAGATCCTGGACTTGTTGGCAGACCTCCAGAAAGAGCTCGGCATGGCAATGCTTCTGATCACTCACGATCTTGGTATTGTCCGTAAAGTAGCAGAACGTGTCAATGTTATGTGCAAGGGAGATATCGTTGAAGTCGGCAACACAGCGGAAATCTTTGATAATCCCAAACACGAATACACCAGGCACCTACTTGACTCAGAACCCAAAGGCGATCCACTTCCGGAAAATTCAGACGCTCCCATTGTATTGAAAACAGATAATCTGAAAGTCTGGTTTCCTATCAAAAAAGGCCTCCTGAAAAGAACAGTAGACCATGTAAAGGCAGTTAACGGAATTTCACTGCATATTCGTGAAGGCCAGACACTTGGCATAGTTGGGGAATCCGGGTCGGGTAAAACCACACTGGGCATGGCACTGCTCAGGCTCATATCAAGCGAAGGTCCTATTACCTATAAAGACCAGACCATAGATCAGTTCAATTCGAGGCAGATGCGCCCTCTCCGTAAAGACATGCAGGTTGTTTTCCAGGATCCCTTTGGATCACTAAGTCCAAGACTCTCAATCGGTCAGATCATAGAAGAAGGCCTGATCATACAGTCGCCTGATATGACCTATGACGAACGACGGGAACGTGTATCCCAGGCACTCCAGGAAGTTGGCCTTGAAGCCAATATGCAGGACAGATACCCGCACGAATTCTCTGGGGGCCAGCGCCAGCGCATTGCCATAGCACGGGCAATAATTCTTGAACCAAAATTCCTGATGCTGGATGAACCAACAAGTGCTCTGGATATGTCTGTTCAGGCCCAGATTGTTGACCTTCTGAGAAACCTTCAGAAAAAGCGTAACCTGGCCTACCTCTTTATCAGTCATGACCTTAAGGTGGTCAAAGCTCTGAGTAATCATGTAATGGTTATGAGAAATGGGGTCGTCGTTGAAGAAGCCTCCGCACAGGAAATTTTCACCAATCCGAAAAATGAATATACCAAAGCCCTGTGGGATGCAGCATTCGAGCTCAAGGCATCTGATAGCGAATTCATAGCTGGTTAAAACGGACTGATAGAAACATCACGCCATGATAATATATTTTGTACGCCACGGTCAGACAGACTGGAATGTTGAGCGGCGCTTTCAGGGACAACTCGACATTCCAATAAATGCAAAAGGACGAGGTCAGGCCAGACGCAACGGATTAATTCTGGCTGATCTCGTAAAAGATCCGGAAAACTGGAACTTCGTTGCCAGCCCGTTAAGTCGCACAAGAGAGACTATGGAAATAGTAAGATCGACCATGAATCTCTCACCGGAAACCTATAAGACGGATGATCGCCTGAAAGAAATACATTTTGGTGACTGGCAGGGAAAAACCTGGGCAGAACGGAATATAGAAGATCCGGAACGAACTGCAGCTCATGATAAACAGCGTTGGGAATATAAAACTCCAGGAAAAGATGGCGAAAGCTATGTCATGCTTTACGAACGGGTCATATCCTGGCTGGAGACAGTGAAAACCAATACTATTTGCGTATCACATGGTGGAATAAGTCGTTGCCTGCAAAAACACTTTAATAATATAAACAACGCAGAGGCACCACATTTAAAAGTGCCTCAGGACAAAATACTTGCGATTTCGAATGGAACAACCAGTTGGATTTGACCAGCTGCAAACTCTGGCTTTAGGATACCATTTCCATTAAAGGATGGGAGTCTTCAAGGTCTGTTTCAAATGAAAGACCTGCAGCCTCTCCAATAGACCATACAACACAAGCGTCTATCTTTTCACCTTTGCGCCACTCTATGGTAACCTTTTGATTGACCTCAAGTTCAAGTCCCCAGATCTTCATCCCTTTATATGAAATATTAATAATTTTTACGGGATGCTTGTCCCCATCGACATGAAGGGTTCCCAGCTTTACAAGATCGAGCCGTTCAGCCGTGCGTTGTTGCTTCAGGTCTGTTTCCGCTGCTTCACCGCCCATTACTGTTATGCCCTCCATAAGAAAAATGCATCAACACCCTCATTCACATAAAAAGGTCTGCTAAAAACACCCCCATATTAGAACAAAATAATAAACACGAGATTACCCATTATCAAAAACTTAGAAAAATTGTCTGGAGTAAATGAAGTCAGACAGCTTCCTCTAAAAATTAAATAGAATTAATTTCAACCTCTCTGCAGAAGCGACAAACAATTTACAATCTCTTAATCGATGTCACACTGCCATACATATCAGCAATTCTCTGAACAGCTTCCGTGACTGGCTCAACCACCGTCAGCATATGGTATCCGTTAGCATGTAAAAGCATATCTGGATTGACCATAATTCCCACATGGCCTTTCCAGAACAGAAGGTCACCTCTTACAAGCCTGCTGTTGCTGATATCATTTCCAATCAACCTCCCCGTTTGCTTTTCCTGCATGTCAGAATCCCGGGGAATATCCCTTCCGGTTGCCATCAACGACATCTGGACCAGGCCGGAACAGTCAATCCCTCGAGATGATCGTCCCCCCCATAAGTAAGGCGTACCGATATACATCTCTGCTACGCTGACAAAATCCTCCGGCCTGCCCTGAATTCCGCTAACATGTGCGCTATAAATAAAGCCGCCTCCCGATACTTCAATAAACTTATCTGAACGGTTAGTGACTTCAACAGCAGCATTCATAGGCAGTACTGCCGTTGGTGGAACTTTAATATTGGGCTCAGGGTACACAAATGTGCTCAATGTCTTCACAAAATGATCAGGCTCTGACTGGTCATATGAAATGTTGTCCGAGAGGATATACCCAACATAACCATCCCTCTGTAACTGTACCCATGACCAGCCACCTGCTTCATCAAAAACATAAACAGCTTCACCAAATAATGCCTGCGTATCGAGAGGAGCATCATGTTGCGGCCTGGAACGGACAGCAACAACCTCCCCGGTAATCACCGCAGCTCTGGCTTCTACTAGCCTTTGACCACTGACATAGCCAGCCAGAGACTTATCTGCAATATCATCCCTAATGGCATGAACACGTAAATCGATATCCTGAGACCCCATTATACTCACCTGAAATTACCTGGGATACAGCTGCTCAAAAACTTCAAAAACAGCGCGCGCTCCCTGTGGTTCACCACCTTTTACCTTGCCCGGCTTATTACCCGGACACCAGCCATAAATATCAAAATGGCTATAATCATTAGCATTCCTGACAAAGCGCTTCAGGAACAACCCCGCTGTAATAGAACCACCAAACATACTGTCAGAAATATGACTGACATCAGCAACTGCACTTTTAAGCTGTGTATCGTAAGGTTCCCAGAAAGGCATCCTCCATAATGGATCCCCAACTGCCATTGAAGCCTTTTGCAACTGAATAGCAAAATCTTCACGTGTTGTATAAAATGGTGGTAAATCAACTCCCAGAGCGACTCTTGCCGCACCTGTTAAAGTTGCAAATGTCATAATATGATCGACTTCTTTTTCATCAGCAAGAGCAAGAGCATCCGCCAGAACCAGTCGCCCTTCGGCATCTGTATTACCAATTTCAACAGTCATCCCGTTACGGCTTGGAATAACATCTCCGGGACGAAATGCATTTCCGGATATACTATTTTCAGCAACTGCCAGAATTACACGTAAGTTTATAGATAGTTTCTGAGACATAATCATATGGGCCAGTGCCAGAACAGTTGCAGCCCCCCCCATATCCTTCTTCATCAGTGTCATCCCTGCACCGGGCTTTATGTTCAAACCACCCGTATCAAAACAGATGCCTTTCCCTACAAGGGTTACTGGTACATGGCCATCAGTTCCCCAGCTTATATCGATCAACCTTGGAGCACGGGTACTGGCCCTTCCTACAGCATGAATAAGAGGGTAATTTTCCTCAAGCAGATCATCCCCGCGAACAACACTGATTTGTGCACCATGCAGCTTGGCAAGCTCCTGTGCCGCATCTTCCAGTTCATCCGGCCCCATATCATTCGGTGGAGTATTTATAAGGTCTCTTCCCAGATAAACAGCTTCAAGAACAGCAAGCATTCTTTCGCGATCTACTCCGGCAGGAAGCTTTAAAGATACCCCATTTTTTTCAGACTTGGTTTTATACCGCTCATAGCTGTATTGGCTGAGAAACCAGCTCAATACCTCAATATCGTTGATACCTTCCTCACATTTAATCTCATAATGACCATCTGGCACCTGTCGTACAAGATTACCAAATTTGAGAGGCGCTTCCTCATTCAGTTTATGAGCATAAACAATACCCGCGAGAGAGCCATTTTCATCAGGGATCAGACTGGATTTCCCCTGACTTGCCTTCCAACCGTTATTCTTTATCCATGCTGACTGCATAGTACTGAGTACATCCGGAACCAGCTGACCATCAGAAGGTTCAACAACCCATATTGGAAGAGTGTTAGCCTCGCTGTTTTTATCATCAAACAGAACAGACAAATCCCTATTTTGAAGCATTCAATTATCTTTCTCGGATAAGTTACTTGAAACAAAACAATAATATCGATCACGTATTAAGACCATCACTTGCTGCACGCAAAGTAGATACATACAATATGTTAGTAAACAACAAGGTTTCATTGACCGGCATATTAATTAAACCGTATCTATTTAACATAACGAAGCGATTCTGGAAGCATACACGATGACACATGACTTAATAATGAGGAGAAATACACTGAGAGATTACTTAAATCATACAGGTGTATTAATGTTAGTTGTTGCGTTACTTTCTGCATGTTCTCAATCTTTACCCCAAATCAGTTCGAAAGAGTTCTCTCAGTCTCACGACTCCATATCATCAAACTTTGATGATCAGCGGGCACTGAAAAGAGCCTTAACCTACTGGAGTAAAGAATATTCTAAAGATCCAAAGAATGCCACATCTGCCTACAATTACGCAAATAATTTAATAATAGCAGGAAAAGTGGACCAGGCATTTAAAGTCCTTGAAGACGCTATCAAACATAACCCGGATGATGAGAAACTTATATCCGAGTACGGACGTCTGGCATTAAGAACAAACAAGGTATCACTGGCACAAAAAGTTCTGAACAAACTTGGATCCTCAGAAATAACTGACTGGAGAGCTCTTTCAGCAAGAGGTGCCCTTCTTGCAAGAGATGGCAAACACCCTGAAGCTCGGAAAGAATTCAAGGCAGCTCTTAAACTGTCCCCGGATGAACCATCAGTTCTAAATAACCTGGCATTAAGCTATGCACTCGACGGCAAGCCAAAAGAAGCAGAAAAAATACTTCAGAAGCTGGTCAAAAATCCAAAAGCTGATAAGAAAATTGTCAATAATCTGGCACTCGTTCTTGGTATTCAGGGAAAATTCAATCAGGCAGAAAATGTTGCCCGAAAATCCATGCCCGTCCGTTTGGTAAAAAGCAATATGGACTACTTACGAAGGATGGTTAAAAACCCTGTTATAAAAGAAAAAGCAGCCCCACCACAAAAGAAGGGTAGCAAAAAACCTGAAACTCCATCACTGTAAAAAGTCAAACACCAAGAGTTCTGAGCAGGATTTGAGAATATTGTTAGCTCTGAATCGCCATAACTTTCAGTGCTGCCGGTCCCAGAATAACCACAAACAGAACAGGTAGAAAAAACAGGATCATGGGGACCGTTAGCTTAGGCGGTAATGCAGCAGCTTTCTTTTCAGCATCAGCCATTCTCATATCCCTGTTCTCCTGAGCCATAACCCGTAACGCTTGTCCCAGTGGAGTACCATATCTCTCTGCCTGTACAAGACTGGTACAAACAGCCTTAACCCCCTGAAGCCCTGTTCTGATCCCAAGATTTTCATAAGCCTGTCTTCGGTCAGAAAGATAGGAAAGCTCGGCTGTTGTAATACTAAGCTCTTCAGCTAACTCGATAGACTGAACACCAACCTCTTGCGCTACTTTAGCAAATGACGCCTCGGCAGACATACCTGACTGCACACATATTAAAAGCAGATCCAGAGCATCGGGAAATGCCTGTTTAATAGACTTTTGGCGTTTTTGAATAAGGTTTGACAAGAAGATATTGGGCAGAAAAAAACCTGCATATGCAGCCCCGATAGCAAACAACACACGCATCATCGGTGTATGCCCATGAGTACGGATAAGAAACAGATAAAGAATAGCAAGCAGAAAGAAAGTCAGAGGCAATGCAATTCTGAAAAACAAAAAAGCAACAATAGGCCCCTGCCCACGAAAACCTGCCATACGAAGTTTATCTTTCAGATTCCCGCTTTCCAAGGCCTCTCTAAGCTGAAGCGAATCTACAACCCTCTGCATATAGCCTTTTGCTTTAACTCCACGCAGATTGCCTTTAGCCATATTGCTGTTTAGCTCAGCTAACCGTTGCTCTCTCATACGATCCCGTTCAGTGGATACATATTTCATTCGGGACGAAAGCTTATCCCCCTCGACGTAAGGCAGAAACAACATAATTATTGTCGCAAATGCAGCAACAGCAGTTAAAACTGAAATAACAACCTTCGGATCAGTAATCAGATCAACGATTTCTATCATAACGCCAAATTCCTCATATGTCCTTCAAACTGCCGGGCCTAATAATCAAAGTTAATCATATTCCTCATTACAAGAATCCCGATAGTCATCCAGATAGCACTCCCTGCTAGCATTACGTTTCCAGTAGGATCTGTCCACAGCAGCAATATGTAATCTGGAGTAGTCACATAAACAATCATCATAACCGCAATAGGCAAGGCAGCAATAATACCTGCAGATGATTTAGCTTCAGCACTGAAAGCTTTAATTTTTCCACGCAAGCGCTTTCTATCCCTTAACACTCCACTAAGATTCGATAGCGCTTCAGCGAGGTTACCACCGGATTGTTGTTGAATAGTTATCACAATAGCAAAGAAGTTGACCTCTTCCAGAGGCACTCGTTCATAAAGCTTCTCCAGAGCCTGAGGAACTGTAACTCCGAGCTTCTGCTGTTCTACAATATCAGCAAACTCACTTTTAACCGGCTCCTGGCTTTCTGCGGAGATAATTCGAAGACAGTCATTCAATGGCAGACCGGATTTAATACCCCGAACGATAATATCCACCGCATTTGCAAATTCCTCTGTAAATTTCTTCTGCCTACGTTTTGCCAGAACTTTCAACACCCATCTGGGAAAACCAATTCCCGCGGCAAGTGCAGCAGCTCCGATCATATAAATCGGGGACCCGAGAAAAACAACAAGAAGAGAAGCAACAAGACCACACAAAACCGAAATCATAAAAAATGTTTTCTCGGTAATATCAAGCCCCGCTTGCTCAAGCCTTAAACCAAGAGTTATTTTCGATTTTGTCTTCTGTCTTTTTTCCAGCTCATTCAGAGTTTCCTGAACCTGTTTCCTTCTTGCTTGATTATTATCAAATTTGCTTGCTCCCCCCCGACCATCAGGTTTTCTGCGAGCAGTAACACTGCGCATTCGTTTTTCTGTTTTACGCTCCCCTGACAGGAAAGGCATTACGAATACATAGATAATACCTCCGGCAGCTAGCGCGCACATAACTGCAAGGGCAACTTGGACAAGATTAGGATCAAGTTTCATTACAACCTCATCATTACAATTACGGCGCCACATCTTCCGAGCTGGCCAAAGCCTCAGCCAGACGCGATTCTTCACCATAATATCTGGCTTTATCCCAGAATTTGGGACGAGCAATTCCTGTTGATTTATGAGCACCAATCAACTTCCCGTCCTCATCTTCCCCAACAATATCATAGACAAAAATATCCTGGAGAGTAACAACATCCCCCTCCATACCAATCACCTCTGTAACATGGGTAATCTTTCTTGATCCGTCACGAAGCCTTGCCGCCTGTACAATGACATCAACAGACCCGGTAATCATCTCCCGGATTGTTTTTGATGGAAGCGCAAAGCCTCCCATCATAATCATACTTTCAAGACGACTGATCGCTTCACGAGGGCTATTGGAGTGAAGCGTTCCCATTGAACCGTCATGACCTGTATTCATTGCCTGTAATAGATCAAACGCCTCTGGCCCCCGCACCTCACCAACAATAATTCGTTCTGGGCGCATACGCAGGCAGTTTTTTACCAGCTCTCTCATGGTAATCTCCCCTTCCCCCTCAAGGTTTGGAGGGCGGGTTTCAAGCCGTACGACATGTGGCTGCTGTAATTGCAACTCGGCGGAGTCCTCACAGGTAATAACGCGCTCATCTGTATCAATATATCCCGTCATACAGTTTAACAACGTTGTTTTACCCGAACCCGTACCGCCAGATATAAGTATATTACACCTGCAACGTCCAATAATACTTAGTATGACTTGTCCTGCTGGTGTTATCGAACCAAATTTCACAAGTTGGTCCAGAGTAAGCTTGTCTTTTTTAAATTTACGAATGGTAAGGGCAGGACCATCAATAGCCAAAGGTGGAGCAATAACGTTAACCCGGCTACCATCGGGAAGACGCGCATCGCATATTGGACTTGCTTCATCAACACGCCTGCCCACCTGACTTACTATACGCTGACAGATATTCATAAGCTGGCTGTTATCTGAGAACTCTATCCCTGTCGGCTCGACCTTGCCATTCACCTCGATATAAGTTGTTGCTGCACCATTCACCATGATGTCCGCAATGTCATCACGGGCCAGGAGAGGCTCCAGAGGACCATACCCAAGAACATCATTACAAATATCCTCAAGCAGTTCTTCCTGCTCGGCGATAGACATAACAACATTTTTGATAGAGATAATCTCACTGACAATATCACGAATTTCTTCACGCGCGGATTCTGCATCAAGCTTGGCAAGCTGAGTTAAATCTATCGTATCAATAAGAGCATTAAAAACTGTTGTTTTTACATCATAATATTCTTCTGACCGTTTACCGCTGTCCTGGGAGGCAGGTTTACTGTCTGCGATATTTTCCTGTGAGTCTTCAGCCTCCGCATCAATATTCTTTGACGGTTTTGGTGGCTGTTTTACCTCTTTGGCTTTTTCAGAAGTTTCGCGTTTTCCAAACATTTGACCTCACCGCTATTTACTGTTTTTTTTGCGGTTTAGCTTTGAAAGCAAAGGTGCAAACATGGAACTCTTGGTTTCTGTTTTCTGATCAGTTCTGTGCGTTAACAAAAACGCAAGGGTGCGAAACTGATCTGAAGCTTTGGATTTCTTGGAGATCTCATCAATCATCTGTCCGTTATTTGATGCTGTACCGAAAAGCTCGGCGTCAAAATCAATAACAACAGATGGCTCCAGTTCAACTGCATTGGCAAAATCCTTTGATGAAATCTCCGGACGCTTCGGCATATTGACCTGATTCAGAACAAGGCAGGGAGGCCTGTCATTCTTGCGCTCCCCCTTTAAGACATCAACAAGATTTTTAGCATTACGCAAACTTGCCAGATCAGGTTCAGCCGTAATGACAATCTCATCTGCCTGAAAAAGAACTTCCTTTGTCCAGCTGGTCCACATATGAGGTAAATCCAGCATTACATAAGGTACATTCTGCCTGACAACATCAAGCATGATATCACATGAACTGGCCTCAATATCATACTCCCGATCAAGTGTTCCCGGTGCTGAGAACAGGCTTAACCGCTCGGAACATTTTGAGAGCAGTCTATCCAGCAATACCGCATCAAGTCGCTCAGGTGCTGACAAGGCATCAAAAACACCCTGAACTGGATCCTGATTAAAATCCAGCCCCGCAGTACCAAAAGGCAGATCCATATCAGCGATAACCACATCAGACTGAATAGCCTCGGTAATAAGCCATGCTGTGTTATGGCACACCGAACTGGAACCACTTCCACCTTTTGCTCCAATAAAGGCCATCACTTGTCCGACAGGAGAGGTTTCCGGATCATTATAAAAACTGGAAATACTTTCCATGACCTGCATTGGACTTACAGGAGAAACCAGATATTCGCTGACTCCACGACGCAGTAGCTCACGGTACATCAGAATATCATTCACACTACCGATAACAATGACTCTAGTTCCTGAATCACAGACCTCCGCGAGCCTGTCTAACTCATGAAGAATAGTATTCTGTTCTTGTAATATTTCCAGAATAATTAAGTTAGGCGTTGGAGCATTTTGATAAAAAGACAGAGCTGCCTTAGCTCCCCCAAGCTGAACATTGACATGAGCTTTGGCCAGCCGTCTATCTTCTGATACGACCTGTAAAACATCCGCAGTAATCTGTTGCTCACAAAAAGCCTGTATGGAAACCCGTGGAATAGGAGGGATCTGGGCTTCATATTCCTTTACTGGAATATTATCTGATATCTCCGCAGACTGTTCAGGAACTCTTTGTTCTGAGGTCTCTTCTTTCGGCTCATCCTGTTCTTTAGCAGCTGTATCACTCATAGCTATTTCGCCACCTCACTAACAGTTCCTTTTTCACTTTCAGCCCTTTGAGAAACAGTTGTCTCACCCTTTATATATTTATCCCAGATAACATCACGTCTTTCACCAGATCTACTGTCAGTGCCTCTTGGCTCAACAAGATCTCTTGGATTAGCAATCATCGCTGCAAGGTTTCTCTGTTGAGAACAACCGAAATTATGATAGTGAAGATTGGTATAATTTTTACCAACATTTTCATACCATTCGTCACATTTCGGACCTTTGGCAATGGAGTAATTATAACTTACCCGAATAGTAGACTCATGCTCATAGGCGACTCTGTACGGACGAATATGAAGATATCCAGGAGCAATACCATATCGGCTTGCAATTTCCTTTATGTTGCCTGCCGTTCTATAGGCTGCGGAATCACTGGCCCCACCCGATGGCATAGCAACTTCAATCTGCCCCTGACCTCTTTGCCGATAGCTGGCAAAAAATACACTCAACCTGTCTTTTTGTATCGCAGTCAGCTTGCTTTGATTTTCATCGAGATTAATTGCGACCTGCTTCACCCCGGTACTGATTTGTATTGGATGACGTTCCTCATGGGTAAGTTTAACTTCCTCAAGCGGGTAAAGTTCGTATCTTCTTTGGTTACACCCTGTTGCCATTACCGTACAGATAGAAAGCCCCAGGACAATAGCCAGCCTTTTGTAACCGTCAAAGCTTTCGATGCCTGTGCAACGAAATATTTTCATTTCAAATACCACCCATCTCATTTGACGATAAACCCGTAATCACCCCGATAACTTCCCAGTGGCAATACAGCTTCTGGCCTGCCATACACTCTGTTCAGTTGACCAAAAAAGATTGCCTGTCTGTCATCTGCCGGAGCAAAACCTCCATCAGGACGAGCAAGTTTTTTCTTGCTGGCAGTCCGGACAATATAAGGCGTCACAATAATCACCAGTTCCGTCTCTTTCTTCTTGAAGTCACGGCTTCTGAATAAAGTTCCCAATACTGGAAGGTTTTTTAGCCCCGGAACCCCATCCAGATTTTGCTTTGTTTCATCTGAAAGAAGACCGGCAATCACAAATGATCCACCGCTTGGCAATTCAACCGTTGTCTCAGCTCTTCTTACCTTTAGTGCTGAAATAGAAAAACTTGCAGTTTCCACTGCACCTTCCGCACTCAACTCACTAACCTCGGAGGAGACTTTAAGACTAATGCGTTTCTCGGACATAACTATCGGCGTAAAAGAAAGCCCTACACCAAAAGGTTTCCATTGAATTGAAATCTGTCCACTATCTTCCGAAACTGGAACAGGAAATTCTCCGCCAGCCAGAAACTTTGCGGATTCTCCGGAGATTGCTGTTAGATTTGGTTTTGCTAAAGTTCTCAATAACCCGTCTCGCTCAAAAGCTTCAACTGTCATTGCAAGACAGTTTATAAACGGTACCGCAAGTGATGTTGGCACAATTGCAGACCCGGAAGAGTTTGGAGAATTACATTGACCTGGGTTTGCTCCAAGCACACCGGTAAGGAATGAGTTATTACCCGTAGCAGATGTATTGGGAAAATTATTGTTGGTAGCGGCACCAATTGGCCCCATCCCGGAGCCTGAAAGCGAATTCCAGTTAACACCAAAACGCTTGATAATATCCCGGCTCATTTCAGCAACAACAACATTAAGCATCACCTGCTCTTTAGCTGTTACAGAAATCATATTCAGAACTTTTTCCTTATCAGCAACAAAGCGGGCAGCGATATCTCTTGCCCGCGTAGCCTGCATAGGATTCGCTACACTCCCCGTCAGAATGATATTTTCATTTACCATCTCTGCCTGAATATTAGATCCGGGAATAATACGGCTAAACATCTCAACCAGACCTGCCAGATCTTTTTCGACACGAATATCCAGGGATAATAACTGCTTGCCATTCTTATCAAAAATAAATGCATTAGCCTGCCCGGTAGCAAGGCCAATAATATATGCCCGCCTTGAAGTATGCATAACGGCATCAAGCATCTTCGGACTGGAAACCAGAACATCCCTGACATCTCTGGGAAGCTCTATCATTAGTGATTTATTCAGACCGATAACTACGCTTTTATGCACAGGAAGAGTATCTTTGTCGGTAACACGAACAACATAACTGTTCTTCTTTATACCAGCTTTTATCTCTTCATTAGCAGAGACCAGCACGGAAAACATTCCGTTCAGCAACATTGCAACCGCAATGAAAATGACTCTGCTGTATAAATCTCGCATTCTAACTGCCCTTGGTAAACTTAATCTCGCAATAACTCCTTACTCACTACCAAAACTAATAAGCTTAATTCACTCCATATGCCCTGGAAGGCATGCCATATTTTAAAAGTTTGATAGAACCTGAATTATTATCTCCAAATGGATTATTCTTCATCTCAGGTCCTCCTCCCTTATTAGGTCTCAGATCAGCCAGACTCCTTAGTGAAAGGGATATATCCCCCATAGAATCCGCCAGAGCCAGCATCTCAGCCTGCCTTGGTGTCAGTTCAACTGTTGCAGTTCTCCCTGTGGCAACGTTTTTGCCCTGCTTTGTCTCAATCGTCTGCCCAATAGCCAAAACCCGGACATTTTTTAAAATTGTATCACTGACATAAGAATCTCCCTGCTGGGACCGTGTTTTGTAAGTAACCAGAACATCAACTCTGTCATTAGGTAATATAAACCCTCCTGCCACAGTTCGCTCTTTAATCTCGACTGAAACCGCTCTCATACCGGCTGACAGAATGGCTGCCATCACACCACCATCACTGGCTTTAATAAGCTTCTCAGCCTTGATAGGTTCGCCCTCAAGGAAAGGTGAACGGGCAATTGCCCCATTTGTATCCTTCAGTGCGCCAGGAGTATTCACATCCGTAATAAACCCTTGAAGGGCCATTTCCTTTGGCCAGTCCTGCCACTTCACATAGCCCGAACTAACAATATCTCCCAAGCGAATTGCTTTCGCCGCAACCAGGACCTTAATGACATCGGTTTTCTTTTCTTCAACCTTAACAACTTCTTTGGTCTCGGGAACCAGTCCCCTGGACAAAAGCGCTGCACCAGCAGCAGCTGCTAAGGCAATAAAAAGGACTATAAGCCTTGCAGGTTTCATGAACGCATAAGCTCCTTGACAAAAACTTTGATATTCACTCGGGAACAGACATTCGGCTAACAAATGAGTGCCGGACACAAAACTCTACAAATTATAATAATCGACAAACGACTCAAATACTGATTAAGAACAAGTACAAATACCATACAACTATGTATAAAATCAAATTATGCTTAAGCGTTATCTACTTTATCTGGTTAATATTATATTTAAATACTGATTAATTCGTAATAATGAAATTATACACCTCTGTTTTTGGAGTATTTATTTAATATATAACTGAATGCTATGCCCTTCTAATTAATAAGGGCCATTTTCATCCAGCTTGTTTCTGGATACACTATTAGGGCAGCAGCGCCCAACGCAATACCATAAGGAATACCGCCATTAGCATCATGTAATCTCAACGCCCATTCTTGCCTGGCCAGAAAAGCAGGCAACGGAATTTTCCTGACTGAAAGCAGGCCAAGAGTTAATAGCCCCCCTAGTAAAGATGCAAAAACGACATATTCCAACAGATGCTCAAACCCGAACCACAATGAAGCAACAGCAAATATCTTCGCATCGCCCCCGCCAATCCACCCAAAATAGAAGAAAACTATTGAAACAAGTAACATCGAAAAACCTGCCAGCAGATGCATGCCAACCTCAGGAAAACTCAACCCGAGAAAAGGAGCCAGCAGAAGGAAAAGCCCAAGGAGGAACAGGCTGATACGATTAGGAATAGTCATCGTAAAGAAATCCATAGAAGCCGCCAGACACATAGCAGCAGGAAAACAAAAGATTAATATCAGTTCAAGAAACATACTCCAGCCATCCCTTTAAAACGCAGGTTTTACAGAATAACGGAAAGGAATGATTATTTTCTAAAAAAGAAAGCCGCCCGCTTTGATACGGACGGCCTGATGTGGAATAAATTGTGTCTAAAGTACTCACTCATTACACATGAGTGATATTAGCTACCACCACCAAGTTTACTCTTAACTGTTGTAAATTGAGTATTCAGCGAAGTACCTAGTTCGTTCACTGTAACGATAATCGCAACAGAAATCCCTGCCGCAATCAAGCCATACTCAATTGCCGTAGCACCCGACTCATCTTTTACAAATTTTGCAAGAAGATTTTTCATTTTAACGCTCCCTTAGATAAAACTACCTACGTCACCTGGCTACAAACTAGATGGAAAATTCTAGGCTGTGTTTTCCAGATACAAATCAGACTACCTGCAAAAAATTAAGATCAAACAAAGTGGTAGCGGTAAATGTTAATATTTAAAAACACGAATTGTTAACCACACATTTACAGAAGCAGCCAGTTTCCCCGGAAAAGCTGCGTTTTCATATACTGCAGGGCTTTCCTTTATTTGCATTTTGTTCACTATTATTATCGTAATAAGGGATCAGAACTTGAAAAATGGAAGCAGTAATATGTTAAAAATACTTGGCACATCCCTCACACCAGACACCAGAATGTCTTTACTGTTACTTGCTCTGTTATTCTCAGCGTTAGGAAATATGAGTTCTGCAACAGCAGAACAGTTTAATGTGAGTATTGACCAGGCTAGGCTTTTGCACCTTGAAAAGCAGAGTGCTGCTGTAATAGTTGGAAACCCCTCTATTGCAGATGTTTCTGTTCAAAACGGCCGGCTACTCGTTGTAACGGGAAAAAGCTACGGATCGACCAATGTCATCGTTTTGGATGCCAACCGAAAAATCGTAACGAACAAAACAATCAATGTTACTGATAATAAACAGCAGATTGTACAGCTTTATAAAGGCTCTATGCGCCAGTCTTATAACTGTCCTGACAAATGCAGCACTATAATGAGTATTGGTGATGAGCCTGAATACACTAAAAATGTGTATACTGCCACATCAAACAAATCCGCCCTTGTAAGTGGTGGCTCACAACAGGGTGGCAGCGGGCAGTAACTAATTTCTAACCATAGTTAGAAAATACTTATCAACTCAACATTATATTATCTATCCCCTTTTATACTGGAGACAGTTTAGTTCTCTGTTGGAGTGTGCAGGCAAATGGATAGACAACCTGATAAGGCTTGCCATTATACAAAAACACCCTGGCAACTGCTTTTGCGAAAATTCTCAAAAAACCGATCCGGTGCAACTGCAGTAGAGTTTGGCTTTGTAGCTCTCCCATTCCTTATGCTGCTTTTTGCAATCATAGAAGTCGCACTGGTATTCTTTGGCACACTGGCTCTGGATAATGCGGTTGAACAGACCGGCCGTCTTGTACGAACCGGGCAGGCACAGGCTTCAAGCATGTCTGCATCCGCATTTAAAGACAATATTTGTGATCAGGTTGTATCAATATTTGACTGTGAAAGTAAGCTTCAGGTTGAATTGATTACTTTTTCCAATTTTCAGGCAGCGAGTGATTATGCATCAAATGCCGGTAACGACCCTATTAATAGCAGTGGAGATCTTCGCGATGATTTTACCTACAATGCCAGCAGTGCAGCAGAAGAAATTGTTCTCCTAAGGGTTTATTTTGAATGGGATTTGACATTAGCTTTCCCTGGTATTGGACTGGCTAATATGGGAAATGGAAACCGGTTACTTACTGCCGTAACAGCGTTCAAAAACGAGCCTTTTGACTAATTCAGAGTGATTGAAATATGAGTAAAATATCAATATTTTTTCTGATCAGATACATACTGGCAAAACCACTACATCTATTTGTAAAGAATAGAAAAGGTGTCGCCGCAACGGAGTTTGCTATGGTTGTTCCTATTATGATCGGCTTGTATATGGGAGCTGTAGAAGTAGGACAGGCATTGACCATTGACCGGAAATTAACAGGGTTAGCCAGTGCGGCAGCAGATCTGGTTGCCCAATCCAAATCAATAACGGAAAGTGAAATCCAGGATATATTCAAAATCACAGATTCAATTCTTGAGCCTTTTGATACGGCAACATTAAAAATTACACTCAGCAGCGTTGTTTCCGACACGGACAATAAACAGAGTGTAGAATGGTCTGTAAGTAACGCTGGCCTTGAACACAGCATAGGGTCATCAATACCCGGCATGTCAGCAGATGCTACAGAAGCTAACAGCAGTGTAATTGTTGCAGAGGTTAAATACACATATACATCTCCAGTATCATATTACTTTACCGGAGACACAAATCTCTCAGAAATGTTCTTCGCACGCCCGAGAAAAAGTCTCACAGTAGAGCTGACAAACTAACAGCCCCCTGCCTCTAAACCACTGTAGAGAAACTGCTCCCTGCTGTGTGGCTCTCTGCAATCGTTTGAAAAATCAGGGAATCTGCATCCTTGTATGCCGCTTCTGCAACAAGCCTGACATCGCTTCCTTCCTCTTTTTCTCCTTCCCCGCCTTTTTGCTCTTCAAGGCTCTTTTTCTGGAGTTCTGCCTGGGCTTTGGAACGTGTTGCCTGAGCCTGCTTGGCAACCTGTAAATCCTGGGACGACGGCTCTGCAGGAGCAAGTGCTGCCCTGATGACGATATCCATTTTTCGAATTGTAGCTTCAGGATTATCTCTGACGGGAGAGGCATCTATTTGCACTTCACCTGAAGTGGCATAACGCTTTCCATCTGGACCGACAGTATATTCATAAGAAGGAGCACTGGCATAGGAACCACCAACGGTTGCATGAGCCTGCTCATGAGCTTTAACTTCAGTATCCCGCTGCTTTAACTCCCGGACCTGCTGTTCTTCTTCTTCTGATAGTTCTTCGGTATCACTTTTACTCTTGGCCGCTTCACCCGTTTCCTCAACAACACGAAGATTATTAACCTTTGAATCTTTATCAAGATAAGGGGAAACAGAACGATTCGAATTGGAATTTACGCCGACTTCACTACTGTCTCTTCCTGAAAATACCTGGGAAGAGCTGCCGGCATAGGCAATATTGCCTGCACCAAGCGCTGATATCATAAATAAAGTCTAGACCACTATGGTTTTTATTCTGTAAATTTTCTCTAAATAAATTGGGCTGGTTCCTGCCATAACTTCGCAGCTTCCGCACGCAATCCCTCAGTTTCTGTCATAAGTTCTGCATCAACAGAAGGCACTCACCTATAGGTCTGACTTCAGCAATCAGACGCTTTTACTAGCAAAAAAGTGCATCCCGGAATTAATATGCAGCAGGCAAATATCTATGAATAATCAAGTGATAAGCACATTGCTAACACTGACAAGCCTGATTGTCGGAGTCCCCATCCAACAAATAAAGGTCAAAGATTTATTCAACCTTCGTACTCATGATGCTATACACTCAGGCATCTGGGTTTAATCATGATCGGTGCGAGCTTTCACAAGAAGAGGGTGATTATCTTCCAGGGCTGGCGTCAATAACAGACCATAATGGCCTTTAAAGCTCCAGACAACCGTAGCATTCACTTCCTCTCCATATCTCCATTCAATGGAAACATGCTGTTTTTGCTGTAGTTTATCTTCAATCCCGGAACCTTTCGCACAAATGCCAATCCCGTATATGGAAACATCCCGAATTTCTACATGATATTTTTCTGCAGAAACATGCATCAGGCATTTAGAGAGAAAAGGGTATCTTGGGACAACCCTGCGATCTATAAATGCACCATCCTCAATATCTGTTCTAAGTGCGGCACCCATTTACTTCACCTTATGTAAAAAACAACTGTTACCCTCAAATATAAAGCATGACAGACAACATGTGCTTACAGAAACAGGTTTGTTTTATTTCAAACTTTAGGGAAATTCTGGTCGGCGGAATAGCCTGGCATAAGCTCATAAGGGTGCACCCAGTGCTTTTCTGACTGAATGGCTTTCAGCCAGCGCTCAATATGGGGGTAATCTGCCCAGTCTACACCAAATTCATCAGGCCAGAACAGATAACCACAAAGAGACATATCAGCAATTGTTATGTGCTCGCCAATAACATAGCGCTTTTGTTCCAGATGGTTATTGAGAATTTTTAAAGATACCAGAAAGCGGCCTTTATTAAACTCGGTTACAGGTGTTTCACCGGTCTTCATAAAGTTAATCATATATCTGTATGTAGCGATAAAACTTGTCAGCTTATGATTGTCCCAAAGCAGCCAGCGTAATATCTCACGGCGCTCATTGTCCGTTTCCCCACCATATTTACCAAACTGTGTTGAGAGGTAATCAAGGATAACGCCTGACTGGGTAATCCTCTCCCCTTTATGCTCAAGAACAGGGACTTCCCCCATTTCATTAATAACGCGGTATGCTTCTGTCTTTGTCGCTCCATTAAAGTAGTCAACAAACTCCGCCGACCAGTCAGCCTCACATAATTGCAGCATAAGAGCAGCTTTATAAGCATTACCCGATTGCGCAAAACAATATAATTTGTACTCACTCACCAAATAAACTCCAGACCGGATCAGATTTTCATTTTATGCTAGCATGAATATTTGGAAGTCAGCCGAAGAAAACCTTATTTTTTCTTTTTCAATTTGAATGGTTCTGTAATTTCAATAACTTTTACCCCGAGTTTCTTCAGGTTATTCAGCTTTGCCATGCGGGCTTTGACAGGGTCCACATAAAGAAATGCTTTCTTTGTAGTAATCAGGCTTACAGGTATTGAACCGGCAGGCTTGCCAGACAGAATTTGATGGGCTTGTTCCGCAGCAGTTTCCCCTCGTTCCTCATAACTGGAGGCAAGGGCAACCGTAGCCCCAAAACCGACCTGTCGAAACACACTCCCCATCACAAGCAGACGTGGATCAAGGTCTTTAAACATTACAGGATAAACATTGGTATATGAAGAGGTAGCAATAACATACAACGCATCCAGCTTGTTCGCCTCTGTAGTGAGCTTGGTAAGAGTTTTTTCAACTTTACCAGCATCAGGAATAAACCGGAAACGACTGGCTTTTACCCCCCACTTATCACACAGTTTAAAGATTTTTTCCACGATAGTAGAGCTTTGCGCTTCTCTGGGATCAAACCAGATACCAAGGGTTTTATATTTCTTGATTTTTCTTAAAAACCTAAGCTGTTCCTCCAGATCAACCAGCAGCTTCGCGCCTGTAATATTATTACCGGGCTTCTCCAGAGACTTAACAATTCCCGACCTTAAGGGTGTAGAAACAATATTAAAAACATGGGGTTTTGTGCCCTTAAGATGTTTCTGAACAATTTTCGTTCCTGTTGTACCATATGAATAAACAAGATCGATCGAAGAGAAATCATACTCTTCCAGCAGAAGTTTTAATTTAACCTTTTTCCTGCTGGCATCCAGATATTTAAACTTTACGTTAGGCCGAAGTTTTTTAAGCTTCTCCTCAAAAGCTGTTTCACCACGCGTTTTACCTTGCCATGTGACGACAAGAACTTCTTCAGCCATTGCTGAAAAATTAGCAGGATATACAAAAGCAGCGGCAAAAATTAACGCAAATAAATATCTCACAGTCCGGCTCCATATAATTTCTTTGAAAGATTATGCAGGAGCTGTCAGCCTATTATGCATAGGTAAATTTAATCTCAAATTGAATCAGGTTTACTAACTAAACATATAAAAAATCTGAAAAAAACAGGCAACATCAGATATATTGAACCATCAGCACCTTTAAAGTTACACTTCTTAGGTGCTGATTTAATTCTTCTCATTACCTATCAGGACTTATATGAATAAAACTCAGGATGAAACCAGCTTTAAAAAGGTACGGTCCTCCCTTAATAGAAATTTATGAGTCTGGGCAAATTCATAATTCTGCTGGCCAAGCGGGTCTTCTGCCAGCTTTTTACGATACTCCTCATAGGCAGCCAGGCTTTCTATATTGTAAATCCCGTAAGCCAGAGTGGATGATCCTTCGTAAGGCGCATAATAACCGACTAAATCAGCTCCATTTCGCGGAATTGCTTCTCCCCATACCTTTGAATATTGTACAAACTGCTCTCTCTTGCATGGGTCTATCTGATAGCGAATAATACATGTAATCATCGTTTTCTCCTGTTTCATTAATGGAGACATAAATAGCCTATTGCCTGGCATTCATGATTCGACTAACATCGAACTATGAAGGAAGGCCCTGATATAGCGTTACTGGGAGCACTCATAGGCGACCCGGCCAGAGCAAACATGCTTCTCGCATTACTGAGCGGCAAGGCACTGACAGCCAAAGAACTTGCTGTCGAAGCGAATATTACGCCCCAGACAGCCAGCTCACATTTAAAAAAACTGGAAACTGGCGGCTTGATCATTCAGAGAAAGCAGGGGCGCCACCGTTACTTTGCGTTAGCCGATGAGGATGTCGCAAATGTACTGGAAACCATGATCGGCCTTGCTGCCCAGAAAGGACATATGCGAACCAGAACTGGCCCAAAGGACCCTGCTCTGCGTAAAGCCCGTATATGTTATAATCATCTCGCAGGAGACCTTGGTGTCCGGCTCTACAATACTCTGAGCGCCGAAGCTCATTTCACAGTAGAATCTAAACGAATAGAGTTAACAGAAAGCGGCATTCTCCTCTTCAGGGCATTTGGTATTCAGCTTGATAAACTCAGAAACTCCAGGAGAATCTTCTGTAAACCCTGCCTCGACTGGAGTGAAAGACAATCCCACCTCGCAGGCGCTCTCGGCGAAGCCATTTTGAACCGCATGATAGAATTAAAGTGGTGTCAGCTTGAGAAAGACTCCCGCATAATCTCCTTCAATAAGGCAGGAGAGCAGGCCTTTTCGGAAACATTTTTTTGATAAATAACATTAATACGGCCTGAAAAGTCCTTAAAAACACATATTTAACAAATTCCTTTCCCATACTGCCCCGAATGAAAATTGTCAGCCTCATGGAGCTGGCTATAATAAATGTGAAAGCACCCACAGAGGTGCGTTGGGAAATACATCATGTTAAGCAAAAGTGTTATGAGAACTCTGCTTCTCTGCCTGATAACACCCGTTTTTCTTCTGGCATCAATCCAGCTATCCTCAGCCAGGTCAGATAAACACAAAGAAGCTCAGGAAAAAGAAGAGCTTTTAAAGAAGAAAAAGGAAAAAATCAGGAAGGAACGTGCAAAACGCGCTTCCGAAGAAAAGAAACATAAGGCACGGAAATCTCATGAACGAGACGCCCGCCGTCAAAAACAAGCCCAGGAAAACAAGCGTAGAGAGCAGTCCCGCGAACGCGACAGGCGGCGCCAGAACGCGGACAACCAACGATCACGCAGGCAGGAACTCGAAAATCGCCGCCGTCAGATCGAAAAGCGCCGTAAAGAAGCTGAAAACAAGCGCAGAGAGCAGTCTCGCGAACGCGACAGACGGCGCCAGAATGCAGACAATCAGCGATCACGCAGGCAGGAACTAGAAAATCGCCGCCGTCAGATCGAGAAGCGCCGCAAAGAAGCTGAAAACAAGCGCAGAGAGCAGTCCCGCGAACGCGACAGACGCCGCGAGAACGCCGACAATCAGCGATCACGCAGGCAGGAACTCGAAAACCGCCGCCGTCAGATCGAGAAGCGCCGCAGAGAAGCTGAAAACAACAGACGCAGAGATCAGTCCCGCGAACGCGACAGACGCCGCGAGAACGCCGACAATGACCGTTCCCGCAGACGCAATGACAGAGATCAACGCCTCGACCGTTTTGAGAAAAGGCGCAGACAGGCTATTGAACGCCGTAAAAAACAGTTTGAAGCTGAAAAACGCCGTCGCATCACTTCCGAGCAAAGAAGAAGACTTATTGAAAAGGAACGTGCTCGCCACAGAGAACAGAGACGCCGTTATCGTGAGCGTGTAAAGCATCACAACAAAGATGATCTGCGCAAACTGCGCCGCAAGCGCGAAGCCATCCGCAACCGCCTTGAAAAGCGCTTTGACAGGAAAATCCGCAAACGCCAGCTTGATGAAGCCCGCAGAAGACTGAGGATCCGCCGTGAACGTGACAGACTGAGAGCCCGTGACAGAGACCTGGACAGCATCAGAAAAGAACTGAGACGCGAGCGTATCAGGCGTGTAATTGGCCGCCGTGGACGCATCAAGGGGTTTGATACACGAGACTACAGAAACCGCCGCCACCGCTACAGGGACTACGGCCGCCGCAAATACCGTAACGGCCTCCACGTCTACCTGACACCGCCTCTGGGCGCGTTTGTAGCCTGGAACCTCTATATGATCGATGGCACCAGCGCTTCAGTCGATGAGGTTGAGGACGTATTCTACTCTCCTCTTGCAGTAGATCTGGAAGAAACCTACGAAGTCAGCGAAATCATCGACGACCCGGAAATCCGCCGCAAGGTCAGAAGCGTTAACCTCGACGCCATCACCTTCGCATCCGGCAGCTCGGAACTGACAGAACAGCAGCTGGAAGCCCTGGACAATGTCGCTCAGGCCATCGCCAACACACTGGAAAGCCGCCCAAATCAGCTCTTCCTGATTGAAGGCCACACAGATGCAACTGGCGAGGAAGACTTCAACCAGAGCCTCTCTGAAGACCGCGCAGCAGCCGTCAGAGACGCCCTCATCGTCCAGTATGGCATCCCGGCCAAAAACCTCATCGATGTCGGCTACGGCGAAGAGTTCCTGAAAATCGACACCCAGGAATCCGAAGAAGAAAACCGCCGCGTCGCAATCCGGAATATTTCTCCTCTAATCGGGCAGAACGATAAACGCAGCAGAAGGTAAGACTTCAAAAACGACAAAGGGGTTACCCATGACCTTCCCCCTATAATTAG
>JBOEGA010000069.1:0-17909 GCA_050633205.1 Methyloligellaceae bacterium
AGCGTATCTGGCGTGAAGAAGGTCTTCGTGTTCCCAAGAGACAAAAGAAGAGAAAGCGTCTTTATCTGAATGACGGGTCGGGCAGACATAAGAGCGCCCTCACGGTCGCGCTTCGCTAACGCTCAACAGGTAAAGGATCAAGGGGTAAGGGCTCCGCATTCAATCGGACCTTTTCATCAGACCTGCAACTATCGTGCCTGGCTGGACGCGAGCGCCCTGGCGACACGAAACCCATACCCGCCGTTGCGGTTGACTCGGCTGTCCCCGTAGCGGTTACGTGCGCGCAGATACTGAGGATAGTTGAGCCAAGAGCCCCCGCGCAAAACGCGCCTGATCTCGTCTTCATCTCCTCCTTTGAGCCTTGCTGACCCGTCAGTGGGCGCTCCTTCATAGCCATTGTGCCAGACATCCTCGCACCATTCCCACACATTGCCATGCATATCAAACAGGCCAAATATATTTGATTTTTTTTGGCCAACCGGATGTGTTTGCTCACCCGCATTTTCATCGGACCAACCATAGTCATTCAGTTGTTTTTCGTCATCACCAAAACAGAATTCAGCGTCAGATCCCGAACGACAGCTATATTCCCACTCCGCTTCCGACAACAGACGGTAGGTTTCTCCAGTAATTTTGGACAACCAACGCACATAATCCTGTGCATCGTCCCAGGAAACATTGATAACAGGACGGCTTTCCCTGCCCCAACCTTCATCACCCGGATTGTAACTGGTGCCGCTATTGGCCAGACACTGATCCCAATCATAAAACGTCACAGGCATTCGCCCAACAGCAAAGCGATAGGCCAAACAAACAGTACGCTGCGGGTCTTCTCTATAATCCTCACGATTGTATTTGTGATCAGCCGGCGATCCCATTAAAAAGCCTTCCTCACAGGACGGAATAACAACCATTTCTGGCGTATACTCCGCATCGCGAAACACTGTGCCATGAGGAAGTTTTTCAGCATGTTTGCCAAGAATAAGCTGACATTTGAGAATGATATCTCTGAAGATATCACGATCCAACGCGTCAAGCCGCTGCCGGATCGCATCAATCTTCGTCAGATTTAGCGGGTCAAGGCCAAGCTCGATCTTCAATTTCATAAGGATCTTTCGAGCCTGTGTCTGGATCTCCCTGTCAGGGATACGATCAAGCTTATTTTTACGATCCTCGATCTCAAGTTCCAGCTCTCGGATTAACTGCTGATGTTTGACTTCGATGTACGGCGTCCCGTTCCGGACCAGACCGTCATAAGGGTTATAGAAACTCTCAACCTTCTGCTTAAATCCACGCAGCTTGTCTCTTAAATCATTGAGAGAAACAAGACTGCCAATACTATTCAGCTCGCGCCTTGCTGCTTCCTGCGCCAAGCAGTCAAACTGGCGTATCACATCACAAAAGTCATCAAGATCAAAACTCTCCCGCCCCAGAATTTCAAAATAATCAAATATCTCGACTGCCGTTTCAACAAAACGCTGCTCGCTGTTGGTTCGTTTACCGAGCTCCTCAACAAAATGTCGTGCAACCCCAATATGCTGCAATACACATGTCAGATCTTCTCTCCCTTTGCTGTCCTCCTGCGTATATTCGGGCTCTACATAAGACGTTTTTTGGGGAGTGTGGATTTGGGCTGTCTTAAAAAACTCAAATTTCTCGTCAAAACGATCCAGATCAATATCGACACCCAGTGACTGCAGCCCTATTACAATTTTCTTGATTGTATCCTGGCGAGGTCTTTTAACACGGCCGGCTTCGATATCCTGCACAGTGGTCAGACTAATGTCACAAGCCTCCGCAAACTCCTCCTGAGTGCACTCCGTTTGGCGTCTGTAATACAAAACAGCTCGGGAAAAAGCTGTTTCCGGGTTATTCCGGGTTGCCGTATCCGGGTTTTTGGAGGCTTTCGCGGGAGGCGTCATTTCAAAAAATATTCCAATATCAAATCATTAAAGTTCAATCAAAACAAAAGGGGTTGAGATATGAAAACACTAATCACTTTTACAATACTCGCTCTCGGTTCTGCTGCTCTGTTTGGTCTCTATATCAGCGACCTCACCGCACCAGAAAAACAGTTTCATTCCTGTGTTCGATATAATGAGACACAGGATCATGATCGGATCATCTGCCTGATCGCCAAGACCGTTCGCAAAAAAGCCTCCCCCGAAAACCTCCCTCAAGTCAAGTAAAGACCAGAGCTTAATGCACAGGGACTTTTCCTCTCAGCCTGCTTTCGCAAAGTCAGAGCAGGCTGTTCTTTATTCTATAACTCTATTGTCCAAACCAAACACCGCTTCCCGCAACCGCCAGGTATCCGCATTCTCCGCATGAGCCACCCAGGCCTGCACCCGCCGTTCAACCTCCTCCTGTGCAACAGTTCCAGCTCTTAATCTGTCCCGCATGCCCCGCAGCCTGTTCCTGAACCGCCTGACATTGTCTTCTGGCAGACGTCGCATATTACCTGGATAAAGCTCAAATCCAAGAAACGTTGCCGGGACGTCTGTTGACTGGATATATGTTTTTTTGGAATGCAGTTTCAAACGTCTCCCCTGCAAATGCACCGTGATCCGCTGTTTCCAGTTTTCAAGCTGATCAGGGGCATCACCAAACAACGCAAAATCATCGACATACCTCACATAAGGAGCCTGCAGACCTTCCGTTGCAAAATGATCGAACCTGTCGAGATAAAGGTTTGCAAAGAACTGGCTGGTCAGATTGCCTATTGGCAAACCACGGTGTCGCTTCTGAGGAGAGAACAGATCGTCGCCAGGAAAATACAGATTGACGGGCTCCTGTCTGTTAGACCGCTCTACAATCAGATCGAGTAGCCAGAGAGTGTCTTTACAGGCAATACGGCGTCGGAACAGGCTTTTGAGAATCTCATGGTCAATAGCAGGAAAGTACCGAAAAATATCGCAACGCAAAACATATTTATATCTATTGCGGTAGCGCTCATAGGCGTCTATAGCCCGGTGAGTCCCTTTGCCTTTGCGGTTGGCAAAACTGTTGCTGATAAAGCTTTGTTCAAAAATAGGCTCGACAACCGAGCATAAAGCATGGTGCAGTACCCTGTCCCGAAACGGTGCTGCAGAAACCATGCGTTTCTTAGGATCATGGATCAGGATGGTAACATAGTTACCAGGGCGATAAGTTCTTGCGTTCAGTTCACGCTCAAGTCTGACCAGTTCCTTTTCAAGATTTGCAAAAAATGCAGCAGCCCCGGGCTTTTTGCGCTTGCCCTTGACAGCTTTCCTGGCCGCCCGGCGCAAGGCTCGAAAATTCGCAATCTGTCCAAACAGATCATGATGACGTTTTGGCATTCTCGGCCTTCTGCCAGCCACCGATAAGACGACCAATTTCATCAAGGCTGCGGGCTGCATGTTCATAACGGCGTTCGTCCAGCAGCTTCAGGTCGACGGTCAAACGAAACAGAAAGCGTAGCTTTTCTATGCCAAGATTGGCGTTCGCAAGATGCTCTCTTCTGGCCCGTGAATAGGTGGCCGCAATCAGCTCCTCAAGCACATCTGTCGCTGTTGACTGGATACGGTCGCCGAGCAGATATTTCTGGCTTTTGGGAAAACTCTCAACCGCAGGCACGAGCCAGAGAAGAAACTGATAATGCGCCTCAAGCGCCGGACCCGTTCTGCGAGCTGACTGGGACATATTTTCTCCTTTCATTTATATAGCGACTGCCCTTCGGGCAGACATAAGAGCGCCCTCTCGGTCGCGCCTCGCTAACGCTCAGCAGGTAAAGCACCAAGGGGTAAGAGCTCCGAACGCCATCGCACCTTTTCGTCAAACCTGCAACGATATACCTAGCTGGACGCGAGCGCCCTGGCGACACGAAACCCGACACCGTAGTTACGGTTGACACGGTCGAACCTGTCGCGGTCACGCGCGCGCAGAAACTGTGGATTGACGTCCCAGGAGCCCCCGCGCAAAACGCGACCGCGCCCGTTATTATCTTCTACCCTTGCCGAACCATCTGATGGCGCTCCAATATAATTTTTGTGCCAGTCATCCTCGCACCACTCCCAGACATTACCATGCATATCGTACAAACCAAACGGGTTCGGATCAAATGATCCGACTGAAACTGTATGTTTTGCACTCCCATAGTCTCCTTCTGAATATTGAGCCTGCTTCTGATTGATCCCATCCCCGAAACTATATTCTGTAGCTGTACCGGCCCGGCAGGCATATTCCCATTCTGCTTCAGAGAGCAGACGATATGCTTTTCCTGTCATCTCTGACAACCATTGAACATAACCCTTCGCATCATCCCAGGACACATTAATCACTGGTCTTCTCTCTCGCCCCCAACCTTGATCATCAGGCTTGTAGGCCTTCGGGTTTCTGGATATATAAAAGTCCCACTCCTCAAACATAACAGCAAAACGACCAACCGCAAGGCAATAGTCGATGGTAACTTCGTGCTGGGGGCGTTCACTGTCTCTGCCTTCGGCTGAACCCATCAAAAATTGATCCGAGGGGATAACGACAAGTTCCGGGGCGAAGGGCGCGTCTCGGAAGACATTTGAAACCCTAAGATGGTCAGCATCAACAGTCCTGTCAGATCGCTTCCACGTATTTTGATACTCTCTCCAGTCTCTAGCTTTTTTGAGATCTGATCCAGTAAGGTTCGCCGCATCAAATCTGGCACCATTGATCCGGCTGTTGTCAAAGTTACATTTGGCGAGGTTAGCTCCTGTTAAATCAATACCATGGAGATCCTCCCCCGAAAAATCAACGCCTGCAAAATTGCAGTAGCGAAAATCTTCTGACGGATCGAGATGAGCGACTTTAATAAGGTCTTTAAAGGTGATCCTGGCAGGTGCCTGCCTTACAGCTTGAATATGCTGTTCAATTTCTTGCTTTAATTGATCGGAAGTCATCTTTATGTCCCCTCCGATTTCTTTGCAATAACATGTAACCTTTGTGTGCCAAGCGTAACCCAGCCACCTTCAGCAGGTTTCAAGCCAGCGCCTTTCTTTTCAAGTATTTCAATCAGTCTTTGACGCAACGGATCTTCCTCGATATCACCATCACGATCTTTGTGATCAATCGTTGTTTCCCAGAGATCCGTCTGCAACCTGGCTGTTATCGTACTGCCTTCTGAGGCATTGGCGAGCTCACATAACGGCTTGTCGCCAGTAACAAGAGAAGAAAGAAAACCATCCTTGACGGAAAATCGCCAGATGGGTTCCCATTTACTTCCACCCAGTTCTATCTCAACATTGTCCAGGGTCAGTTTATCGTCTTTATCACGACCCAACCGTATTGGTGCAGTCATGCTGGATTTGAGCTTGTCAAACTTCAACCTGACCATCTGCAACCCGATTTTCGCCACAGGACTAAGATTAACCCTGTTAAATCTGTTCTCCATAAAGATCTGTAAAGTCTGACCTGGCCCTGCGTCCTGCCCCGTCCCATCAAGTGACAGGGAAGCAAAATCCGTCTCACAATTTTCAGGGGGCTCAGCTTCAATCAACAGGAAAAAATCTGTTGAGCCTGCATAATATGTTTCTCTGGTCAAAACATCCTGGAGGTGTAATTTGAACTTTTCAACACGATCCTCACGATCATTATATAATGTCTTGTTATCAATCCCGGTGCCTGCCCAGGGTGCTTGTCTCAAATTAAATTTGCCAATATCAGCGAGTTTCTGCTGCAACTCAATTTTGATTTTCCCAAACTTTAATAAACGATTTTGCGTGTCGTAGCTTTCGCTGGCAATTCCTGATTTCCAACAGCTTTTCAGGTTCTGATAATCAATTTCAAATTTATTGGCAAAGTCCGTTATCGTTTTGCTCTGAATAATGTCCAAATCGTATAGCCGCTCGATAATAGCTTCGACCTTTTCTTTCAAATCCAGTATATAGTCCGAGTTCCCCACATCCGCCTCCATCGGATTAACCGC
The DNA here is from genome assembly GCA_050633205.1 of Methyloligellaceae bacterium. Taxonomy (GTDB): domain Bacteria; phylum Pseudomonadota; class Alphaproteobacteria; order Rhizobiales; family CBDHHC01; genus CBDHHC01. Next base: position 5,921 of record JBOEGA010000069.1, read on the forward strand.
TGCCAGATTCATGATGGCAGCTCAGCACGTCTGCTTCAATCCCCTAATTTCCCCCTGTTTGCCCCCCCGTCTTCCCCTTTATTGCCTCAACCTCCCCCTGGTGCTCTCACACTCAAGGAAAAAAAGGAATATACGGGGTCAGATTTCCCTTAGCCAGTCAGCCATTTTGATCAAACCCGAAAGAAAATGACGGTTACAACTGACTGGAGGTCGAAATGACAAAGCCACTCATCGCAATGCTGATTGCGCTTACCCTTAATAGCTATATGATCCAAGCTGCCACAGCCCAGGACAAACACCACCCTTCTGTCCCCAAGCCACCAAGACTCGTGGAAAGCGGCATAGTAAAACATCCCTGCAGCCTCTATTGCCGCTTGCAGAACCTCCTGAAACTGCTGCAGGACATTGAAATCACGATCGACATCCACCTGGACTTCCGTTTCTATCTTGAGATCACCCCCGGAGACAAAGTTAGACTGGAGGAAAAACTGAGCGAGCTGGAACGAGACCTCACAAAAACTGGCAAAATTCCTGTTGTTCTAAAACAGGAATTGGCTGACCTGCGAAGAATGATCAAAAATTCCTGAATCTGAAAGGGCATAACAGATTCCAATAAAATCCGTTGTGCCCTTTCATGGATTCCATAGCAACTGCCCTTCGGGCAGACATAAGAGCGCCCTGACGGTCGCACTTCGCTAACGCTCAGCAGGTAAAGGACCAAGGGGTAAGGGCTCCGCACTCAAACGCACCTTTTCGTCAAACCTGCAACACTGTGCCTAGCTGGACGCGAGCGCCCTGGCGACACGAAACCCGACACTGAAGCCCCGGCTGTCTCGGTCGAACCTGCTGCGGGAACGCGCGCACAGAATCTGCGGATTGTCGTACCAGGAGCCCCCGCGCAAAACGCGACGCGGAGTGTTCTCATCATTATCCTCTGTCCATGCTGAACCATCGTCAGGCCCTCCAGTATAATCTTCATGCCAATGGTCCTCACACCATTCATAAACATTACCGTGCATGTCATACAAGCCAAACTGATTTGGCTTCTTTAGACCGACTGGGTGTGTTGTATCCTCGGAATTATCGCGATACCATGCATACTCTCCCAGCTGCGCTTCATCATCCCCAAAATGATACTCAGTATCCATCCCTGCCCTGCAGGCATATTCCCATTGGGCTTCACTCAAAAGGTGATAATTTTTTGCGGTTCGACCCGAAAGCCAGGCTATATAATATAAAATATCATCGAAGGACACTCTAATCACAGGCCTTCTATCACGCCCCCACCCCTGATCTTCAGGATTATGCGGAACACCTTTATTTTCAAAACTGAAGTCCCACTCTTCAAAAGTGACAGGATAGCGCCCCACAGCAAAATTGCTAGCTAATGTCACTTTGTGTTGAGGGCGTTCAGTATCTATTCCTGCACCTTCAGCAGATCCCATCATAAACTCTCCCGCCGGGATGATAACCATCTCCGGAGCCCTCTCCATATCCCGAAACACCATCCCCGCAGGTAATAGCTCCGCATATTTCCCGAGCAACAGCTGGCCCGCGGTAATGATATCCTTAAACACATCCCGGTCCAGCTCTTCCAGACGCTTTGCGATTGCATCAATCCTGGGCAAAAGTAACGGATCCGCATCCAGTTCAATCTCCAGCGCCTCCAGAACATCGAGCGCCTTCTCCCGCGCCTCTGTTTCTGCGATGTCATCCAGTGCCAGTTTACGAAGCTTAATTTCCTGATGCAGTTTTTCAATACGATCAAGATGTTTTACATCATTATGGGGCCAGCCATTTGGAATGCGCCCGTCAAAACAATCCTCATGGATCATGGTCAGCTCTTCCTGAAACCCTTTCAGGTCCTGGCGAAGATCCTGCAGTGAATAGATCGGATTGGTTCTGTTCCACTGCCTGCGCTCAGCTTCCTGCACATAACGGTCGAACTGCTGCATCAGTTCACAAAAACCCTCAAGTTTAAACCCGTACTCAGGAGCAGCCATTTTTTCAATGCGATTGAGAATATTGGTCATGCCACGCACAAAACGCACTTCATTATTATGCTGGCGCTGGATTTCCTGAACAGCCCCACGAGCAGATCCAAGATGGATTACCAGATTATCCAGATCCTCTCGCCCCTGCGTCTCCTCCTGTTTATAGGGCGTTTCAGAATAACAAACCTCCCCCTCCGGCTTCGGCGCCTGAGCAATGCTCGCATACTCCCGAACCTTGCTGTCAAAGCGGTTTTGATCGATATCCAGCCCCTGAGCCTGCAAACCAATAATAAGCCTCTTGATCGTATCAAGCTGAGGTTCAACAACCTTTCCCGATTCAATATCCTGCAATGTGGTCTTGCCAACACCACAGGCGTCAGCAAACTTCTCCTGCGTCAGCTCAACCTGCTGCCGGAAATAACGAACCGCATGGCTATAGGCTGTCCTGGTATGTTTATTGTTTTGCTTATTCTGCTTCGAAGATGTCATGGCTCTAAATATCAATAAATAAAAATGCAGTCAGGATCATAATCACTTTCCACCAACGCTGCACCAAATTCCTCTCATCATTGGGGAAAAGCAGGGGCCATACGCCCCTGCCATTCTGGACCATCAAGCCTGCTTCAGATAGTCTTTCAACACCCCGATCTCAGACTTGATCACAGGCGAAAGCTTCCCCGCCCTCAAAAGCCTGTCCTCCAGACGGGATAGCCTTTCCTCCAGCTCAACCCGCTCCTTCGGCCCAATCTGGATCTGGATAAAAAAGCGAATATCCAGATAAAACTCGATCTCAATCTGCTTGAGCAGCTTCAACAGCTTCTGTATCCGGCAGTAAATTTTATGCCGGCATGTTTCAGGGACTGAGAACGAAGCAGGAACATAAGGCGGCGGCATATCCGGCTTGTATTTATCCTGCGCAAAAGCAGACCCAGCAGCAGTAACCGTCATAAACAACGCACACCCCATCAACACAGATCGTCTTTTCATCAAACTTAAAGTCATAACTATTCTCCATAGCGTTAGAACAATAGCCACCGGTGACTTCGATGCTTATGAATTTAATGGAAAAAAGGAGAGTTTTTAATCCCGGATTGACCCGCGAACACCCGCACCCGGAAAGACCCGGGAAAGCCCGGGAGGTGTTCTTGATCGACTGCCCTTCGGGCAGACATAAGAGCGCCCTCACGGTCGCACTTCGCTAACGCTCAGCAGGTAAAGGAGCAAGGGGTAAGGGCTCCGAATTCAATTGCACCCTTTCTTCAGACCTGCACCGATAGTGCCTGGCTGGACGCGAGCGCCCTGGCGACACGAAACCCCACATGGCCGTAGCGGATGACTCGGTCGAACCCGCTGCGGTCACGCGCGCGCAGAAGCTGTGGACTGTCGAACCAGGAGCCCCCGCGCAAAACGCGATAAGAGGTGTCCTCATGACCATCCATCCACGCAGAGCCATCCGAGGGCGCTCCATCATAGCCATTGTGCCAGACATCCTCACACCACTCCAAGACATTTCCATGCATATCGGACAAGCCAAACTGATTTGGCTTCTTTAGACCGACTGGATGTGTTTTATCTTCAGAGTTCTGATCATACCACGCATAGTCTTTCAGTTGCGCTTCATCATCTCCAAAATGATACTGTGTTTCCGTCCCAGCCCGGCAGGCATACTCCCATTCAGTTTCACTCAACAGTCGATAAGGCTTCTGTGTCTGCCTCTTCAGCCATTGCAAAAAACCTTCTGTATCATCCCATGACACGCGCATAACAGGCCTTCTTTCACGACCCCAACCATTATCAACCGGATTATGGGCCTCAGGGTGATCCTCTCTGTAACTATCCCATTCATCAAAAATAACCGGATAGCGTCCAACTGCGAAGCGGTAATCAATGGTCACTTTACGCTGAGGAAATTCTTTGAAATCTTCACTTCGGTTTTCTTCTTCAGGCGTTCCCATCAAAAACCCTTCCGGGCAAGCCGGAATCACCACCATCTCCGGAGCCTCCCGCGCATCCCGAAACACCGATCCCGGCGGCAACTGTTCCGCATATGCCCCGAGCAAAAGCTGGCTCAAAACCATCAGCTCCTGAAACACATCCCGATCCAGCTCCTCAAGTCGCGCACGGATCACATTGATATTCTTTAAATGCAGCGGATTCCGATCAAGCTCAATTTCAAGTTCTTCCAGCGCGTTCACGGCCCTATCCCGGTTCTCTAAATCCCCAAGCCCCTCCAGATAAAGCTTCCGTGACTGGATCTCCATAAACAGCTCTTCAATCAAAGCATGATGCCTGACATCCTCAACCGGCCAGCCATTCGGAATAAGACCATCCCTGGCTTCCTTGTAATAGGTCCCAAGCTTGTCTTCAAAACCGGACAGTTTGTTTCGCAACGCCTGCAGCGAAAAAATATTACCAAGCTGGCTCAGATCCCGCTTCTCCGCTTCCTGAACAAAGCTGTCAAACTGGTTCATAAGAAAGCTGAAACCTTCAAGATCTGGTTCGGAACCAGCCTTCGCCATCTTCTCAATCCGCGCCAGCACATTCCCCATCCCCCGCACAAAACGCATCTCATCATTACGCTTCGCAATCTCCGCAATAACCTGTTTGGCCGATGGCAGCAGCGTAATCAGACAGGTCATATCCTGCCTGCTTCCATGAGCATCTTTTTTATAGGGCGTGTCTATATAGTCTATTGCAATTTTTTCTGACTGAATATCCGGCTGAAGATATTGCGCGACCCGCTTATCAAACCCGTCCAGATCCACCTCAAAACCCAAAGTTTGCAAGCCGATCACAATCTTCTTAACCGTATCCAGCCGGGGCTTCTTCACCCGCCCGGTCTCAATATCCTGCAAAGTGGTAATCCCAATGTCACAAGCAACAGCAAACTCATCCTGAGTACACTCAGTCAGACGGCGATAATATTGAACAGTTTTGGAATATGCGGTCTCTGTAACAGGCGATTGAGAGGTTGATTGTTTCGGCATGGTGCTGATCTTGTAAGCTGGAAATAATTATAAAATAAAAGAAAAAAACCACATTAAACGCAGCGTCTTAAATAATGACATAACACCTTTACCAAGACAGCCAATAGCGTAAAATAAACAATATTGATATCTCCACAATCAAATCGAACTAAAAAGATATTATTTAGAGTATCCGAGGTTCTATCCTGAGCAATACCTCACTCGTCATAAATTTCTTTTTAAATTCATGAGTAAAGTCCGGACGCGGTAAAAACATCCAACCTTCATTATTGCATTTGATATAATGATAAATTTGCTTTCCAATTCTTCACACTTTAAAACTTCTGTTGATCCTTGCGAAGGATAAATGCTCCTAAAAATTCAATGAATTACTCTTCATTTTTCATCTCCCCCTCACAAGAAAACTATTCCCACCCGGGGAAGATTTCTTTCCTCCCGGAAACTACGAGCTATATGTTTTTTCGACAAACCTCTTTGGGTTTTTGCACTATGGTCGGTACACTACATAGATCGGATAGTGATCAGACTTGTAAGTCTGCCCTGCCCTTTCCGCTTTAGAGAACTTAGCCCCACTCCTGGCTGGAACAGCCACATGATCAATAGCCTGATCTGCAAAGACCGGATCCTTATAGGTCCTTGGCAAGGACTTTGACAAAACCACCCATGGAGTCGTCTTCCCCTGCCCCAGTTTCAGGCCCGTTTCCAGCATCCCCAAAGTATCATCAAAACCATCACCGGATGAACAGGCCGAAGCCGGGAACAGGCCTTTTGCACAACTGAAGTTTTGCAGTTTGCAATCCTGACTTAAATCCAACCCCACTTTGCCTTGCTCATAGGAGGTATTAAAATCCCCCGCGATCAGAACATCGCGAGAAGCCTCAACCTTCAAAGCCTCGCGAATCGTTGCTGCAACCACACGTTCACGCTTCCTGGCATTAGAGAGATGTGTTTCCGTGGCTTTCTCAAACCCTTGATCAAAGAGCTTTTGAGCCTCTCCCCGGAATGGACAAACCTCTTTTTCTGAAGGTCTTCAAAGCGTTGCCCAGATCAATACACTCCCCGACCCGGTTGGATTTCAGGTGAAGGGGGAAGATCGTCAAACCATTATCCAGATCCACCCGCATGGTCCCTCTGTCAGTTCTGGCAAGAGTTTCAATATGCGAGATACCATCGGAGCTTAAGGCCTCTTCAGAAACAATACCTTCTACATCTCCCTCATGCGAAAACCCCTTATGAAACCCATCGGGAGACGCATCAAGTTCAATCGCTCTGGTTATAGGGGTTTTGCTGATCACGGCTGCTTCGAGACCAAAATACGGGGTTCCATAAACCTTGCCCCAGTTGGTCACGACACCATAATAATGTTTCCAGCCAAGAGCCTTTGCCATCAGGATCGCCTCATCGCGACCAACCACTTCAACCAGAACAATGACATCAGGTTTCAGGTCGGCGTTGAGTTTCTGTATTTGTTTGGTTCGAAGCCGAATACCTTCAGAAAGCAGCGGGCTCACATTCCAGGATACAATTTTGAAAGGCTTGGCCATCACTGGCGTAAAACCGGAAAAAAATAAAATGATTAAAAAACAAATTGATAAAATTCTGAACATGGTTTGGCTCCATAAAATTTGCACCAGAGTATCATAAATAATCCTCTCAGTCTTATGACAGGGTCCTGGTGAGCGCGAGATTTACACGATAAAATTCGACACAGGTCCTGTCCACAAGGCTATCAATTAGGAATAAATTCAGGTCTGTGCTGTAAGGCAGAGCTGAACTCTGTCGGTTTATAGATCAGCTTGTGTGAGGACCATTCATTGACGCCCAAACAATTAAGAACAGCGCGACGCGCTCTGGGCCTGTCTCAGGCCAAACTGGCAACACGCCTGGGTCTTGCGGATGGCCGTACCATACGCAAATGGGAAGCAGAAGACCGCGACATTCCCCAGGCACAGGCTGGTATTCTGGAATGGATGCATAAAAGCCACCCCGAATGGCTGATCTGCCAGGCCCCTGACGGAAACCAGCACTTTATTCAACATGTGGTGGGACCGCGTTTTATGGGACGGGTCCACAAAAACACAATCACCGAAATCATCTGGTTCGACCAGGAACCAGAGGATGAGGATAATAAACTGAACCTAATTCAGGAAGCCGAAGCCCGGCTGCAGGCAGGCTAAAATTCAGATCCCTCCTGATCAGCAAATATCAAGACTGAAACAGGTGTTATCACGTCAGACCATGACAGCGTATTTTGGACTGATTTTCTGGACCACATGCGGAGAGGAAATTTCATGTGGGGAATGCATAAATAAAATCAATCGACTCATCTCTGCAGGTTATTCTGATGTCTTCACAATGGGAGCCTATGGCCTTGTGTTGTTGGCAAAAGTGGTTCTGTTGATTTGAAGAGGTCTTGGTTATGCGATTGATTGTCTGTCTGGTCTTTCTCCTGTTTGCCACCGGTGCCAATGCAGCGGAAGTGCTCACTGGGGTTCCCCGCATTATCGATGGGGATACGGTTGTTGTGAACGGCCAGAGCATTCGCCTTGAAGGGATTGATGCGCCTGAAGCCGGCCAGAAATGCAACAAATCCTCTCATGGCAAATGGGCTTGTGGCAAGCAGGCTATCAAGGCCCTCAAACAGCTTATCGGGAACACAACAGTTCACTGCCACACCCAACCCAAACGTGATCTCTATAACCGGCTGATTGGCACCTGCTATAGCAAACAGGTGGATCTGAATGCGCAGATGGTGAAACAGGGCTACGCCTGGGCCTTTGTCAAATATTCCCGGAAATATCTGTCCCAGGAAACCGAAGCCAGACGGGCTCATAAAGGGATCTGGCAGGCACAGACAGAAACAGCCTGGGACTATCGCTCACACCGCTGGCATATGGCAAAACAGGAGGCTCCGGATAAGGCCTGCCCGATCAAGGGAAATATTTCTGGTAAGGGGAAAATCTATCATACGCCCTGGTCTCCCTGGTATAGTCGCACCCGCATCAATTTGAAAAAAGGTGAGCGCTGGTTCTGCACGGAAGACGAAGCGCTGAAAGCTGGCTGGCGGGCTCCTCAATGGGGCTGACAGATGAACTGGATGCAGGAGCAATCCGGCCTTAATCACATGTTTGTATTGGATTGTGAGCAGCGCTTAATCAATGCAAGGATTGCTCTGCTCTTATTTGATTGATTTATGGACTTTATCCTACCCCTTTTTATAACGATGATCTTTTGTGACAATAACGTCTCTGTTATGGGTGGGAGCCGGGGGCCAAAGGGGGCCGGAAACCAAAACGCTCCTGTTTCTCCAGAGCTGTTTTGGTTTTATGTGTTTAAGCACATCTGTAAATCAAACGCCTGCCGGCAATGAGTGTTTCGCAATAGTCGGCGGAGAGATCACGGGCGATGGCATCATAATCAATATAATATCTCAGATGATCGGGGATCTCACCGAACAGTCCTTCTTCAACAAAATACTCCGCCAGCTCTGACAGAGTATCAAATTCATAAAGATCCAGATCAAACTGATCAGGACTGTCTTTTTCCAGGTCAAAACAGTAACCACATTCTCCGACACAGAGGATCACATTGATTTTATCCCCCTCCTCCCAATCCTCGCAAGCCGCCAGAAAGGCATGTATAGTGCCCTGATGAACAGAAAGTGCCAGGAACAATTCGCCATCAAGTGCTTCTCCGTCGATAAACTGCAACTCATATTCTTCGACCTTATCGCCTTCACTATTTCTGTTCCTGGCAACTTTAGCCTGATAATCTTCTATGGTGCTAAAATAAAACCCGGACACCGAACTGTCATAAGGCTGAGCGAAACATAGTGTCATGATCGATCTCATATGTTTTGATTGCAAATCAAGAAAGTTCCTCGCCGCATGATGCTATACGGGCGAAGACTATAACGACCGGGCCGGGCCTAATATTCACTCGGCAACATGATCACATCATCGGTAAAATAGAGCCTGAGTTCCGGGAGCGGAAAATCGGTAAATTCAATCAGCTTTTCCCTGATCAGCTCGCCATTGCCATCCTCACAAATCAACCTGGCGGCCTGTTGGTGATCGACCTTCAGGATCCAGAGCTGAAAGCTTTCCACGCTGACCTCAGGTTCCAGCTGGGCAAAGGCGATTTCATCGATAAGCCAATAGGCCCCGGCTGTTTTAGCGACATAGAGAACGCCTTCGGTATAGGTGACATTTTTTACAAGACCATGCTTGTACCAGATGGTTGTACCAATAAACTGATCGAGATCCGATTGTGTGAGTTTATCCATTTTACGATCCTCCAAAATAGAATAAGGGCTGCACATGCAGCCCATGGCTGCTCTTATTCGGGGGGTGCAAACGGACAGGAAAAATCAACGGCGGGCGCAGCTGCTACGTCTGCGAGCCTCGGGAGACCGTTTATTTTTCCTGGAAGTGCGCCAGGGGGTGTCCCCCAAGTCGAACCAAAATGCGGCGCGCCAGCGCCTCTCGAGGTGACAGTGAAGCTGGCACAAGGCTCAGGGATTGTGACCGCAGGCGGAAACCCTGTACAGCAGGGGTTCTGTGAGCTTGGGGCTTTAGCCCTTAGCGAATAAAGCCCGACCGGCACAGGCCGGTGAGCCCCAGATGGCTCGATCGATATTCAGACACAAAACTCATAAAAGATGAAAACAACGCTCAGATAGAGAAAAACAGAACAGGATCAGAATTCAGTCAGAAAATTTTAAGAGACTTATTTTAAAGCAACAGTCAGAATGAAAGGGATGGATGATGCAGGACCGGAAAGTGGTGACAGAAGCGTTTGTGCGTCGAAGCTACAGAACCAGAATGGAACGGCTGAAGAACCTGTCCATTCTCGGCCTCGCGCTCCTGATTTGCCTGCCATTTCATATCTGGCATATGGCCTATATTTATGCATTTTTTCACCAGATAAGTCTTTGGTTCGGATCATTGTTCAGTGCATGACCAGATCAACACAAAGGCTAAAATCCCAGGAACAACAAACCCAAGTGCCTAAATTATCTCATCCCGTTGCTGTCCCGTAGTCCCAATAACATCACCGATGGCTCTTCGATCAATACCAGCCAGTTCAGCAGTTGAAACAATAAACCGTCCCCCCTCGACTGTCACAACGGGATTAAGTTTTTCTGCAGGCGTGAATGTTTCCATTTTGACCAAAGGGGCAACCACACAGGTTGATCGTGTTGCGATGATATCCGATTGCAAAATCAACAGATAGGGAGCATAAGCTTTGGTAGCCTTGTTCGGATTGATACAGATATCAAATTGCTGCATGATCAGAAAGACCTGAGCTTATCACTGAAAACCCCGTTACGATCAACATGATCATCAAATGTATCCAGCGCCGGACGATTATCAGCCTTCCACTGCTCGGCCTGTTTATGCCGAATGAGCTGACGCAAAGCATCTTCAAGTGTCTGGGACAGATTGATATTCAAAGCCTTGGCTTCACTCAAAAGCTCTTCATCAACGCTTAAATTCGTCGCTCGTTTCATTTCCGGATCCTTTATATCAGCAACCAAGCCATTGAATGCGCATATTCAATGCGCATCGAGTATTTTTTTATGATTTTAAGGCTCCCCTATTGATAGCTATTTCTGAGCATATTCCATTTATTCCCTGTTCATTATTGCGTTTACCCATGCCTTTGGTATGTTCATATAGACGTGCTTGGATATAACAATATGGAAAAATAAAATGAAAAATAAACCAACACCAATTTTAGAAACAGTTGCTTTAGTCACTTTTGCCAGTTGCATTTATTTTGGGTTAAAAGGCTATATTGCTTACAGCCAGGGACGACTTGATGCCAGCTGGATTATTGAGCGAATAATATTGTTCTTGTTGGTTATAACCTTCATTGCTGGTCTTATTTACTATAAGAACAAAAAGATTAGGGAGAAAAAATAAAATTTGGGGTTGCTCAATAGGCATTTGCTTTTACCTTTGCGCAATGAGTGACTGGACGCTAGAAGAGATCAATGCACCTACCCATATAAACATATTTCCTTTGCTAATATCAGGAGCGGTTTCGCAGTTCGCTTCCTTTGATTGAATTCATTGAACTAATTCTTGTTCAGATCAAGTTTAGCCGCAAAGGTGTCTCCTGAATGGCATTCAGACTGGCCAAGGGTGACTGCAAAAAGGTTATAGGGGAAGATGTTGAGTGTCTATTGCCATGAAATGTGAACCCGGCTGAATAACTCAGTTTATGGTGGTCTGACAGATGGCTATGTGTGGCACTTATTGCTTCTACCTCGGTGCGAAGAACTTATAAGCATAACACCGATATAGCTACAGTGGATTATTTTAAATTTATCTAGTGAATATCTAGAGTTATATTTCATTTAAATATAGAATATTTGTTAGAAAATACCTTAAATCATTACACTATACAAACGGCAATATAACACATCATTGTGTCCTTGCCTCATAAACATGGATATTAAAATGTCAGATGTAGACGAAGCTTTCGAGAAAGCAGAAGCTATACATAAAGATATAATTTCTTTTGGTGAGAAAATTAATACTGAAGAAGACACAAAAATACAAATTATCAATAGAGTATTGTGTGAATGCTTGGGATGGCTACCTTCAGACATTAGCGCAGAAACACACCATGAAAATGGATATTCAGATTACATCCTATCAAATAGTTCGGTCCCAGCTTTGTTGATAGAAGCAAAACGCATGGGGGCAGTTGATGTCACTATCACAGAAAAATCAAAGATAAAGCATCTGAAAATTTCTGGCCCTGGCTTGAAAGCAGCGCAGGCGGGCATAAATCAAGCCACTTCATATGCTGCACCAAATGGTCTCAATATAGCTGTGCTTACAGACGGGACAGCTTGGATAATATACAAAACTTTTATCCCTGGTGTTAACTACAAAACCAAAGCAGCTATAGTATTCCCAAGTTTTGAAGCAATATTGGAAGATTTTTCGAGCTTTTATGATCTATTGTCGAAAATGATCAACCCCCAATTTCTAC
>JBOEGA010000070.1:0-49778 GCA_050633205.1 Methyloligellaceae bacterium
AGGATGCAAAACAGGAAATCAAAGATGTTAAAGAGGAAAAGACAAAAGAGCTTATTTCTCAGTAATCTTCCAGACAGAAATAAAATGCTTTGATTGGCATATCCTGTAACTGTATTGTGTATATCAGAAACCGGAAAAGGGGGCCGTATGTCTATTGGAGCTCGCATATTTGTAGCCGTCATTTTTGGGGCTTTAGGAATTTCTTTCATAGCAACAACAATTGGCCTGTATACCGAATTTAGGGATGCGCAGTGGCTTGATTTTGCTATGTTTTATAGCAATCTTTTCATATTTTTTCCTACATTTGGAATAATAGCACTTATCGCATTTTATATCCCTGCGTGTGTTTTTGTAGACATGTACTGGAAACATATTCCATATGGCAAAATAAGGTTTATTTTCGGTACAATACTGGTTGCTGGGCTGTCCTGGTATATATCTGTCCAGCTGGTAAAGGGGAGCGTACCGGATATCTGGTGGATAGCACCTCAGGAGTTAAAGGCTGATAAGGGAGGAACGGCTGAAAATTGTGATAGTTCCCGACAATCCTGTAAATATGTGCCTGTTCTTGATGCCCTGAGTGATTTGCGTAAGAAAAGCCAGACAAGATTAGGTCTGTCTAAATTTGCACGTGAATGCAGACCAGACCCTCTGGTTGAAAAGACAGAAGAACTGTTGGCAAATCGTTATTGCTTTGTGACACAGACCCTGTTGAATGCAGAACAGTGTTGTCGGGTTCAGAAACAATTTACGGAAGCTCTGTCAAAAGCCTATTCAAAACCTGAAGTCAGATCTCTTACACAAAAGCTACACATATTGCTATTGCCCTTAAAAGTATTCTTTCTCCTGGTTCTAGTTGTGATCGGTGCATTTCTGGCCATATGGAGAAACAATGTCGATACATATTACAAGGACTTTGTTTTCTATATCGAAAGAGGCCTGATGATTGGTGTTGTTGCCATGCTCTTCTGGCCTATTGCCAATCATGCTTTTCTGCAGTCGAGAGAAGTTTTATTCGGTGCATTTTCTGATGGCATATACTCAATTTTTGCTCCGATATTCAGTATTATTTTCGGTGCCTGGGCTTTGGCAATAATGTTCTTTTTCTTCCGAAGTATGGAGAAGAATGTCGAAGCCGTGGGTAAGGTTGCTGGTCTGGTTGGTTCAGCAATTGCGATTCTGAAATATGATGAAATAATTGATTATTCTGTGAGAATAGCGGGGTCAGGTGCGGATCAGGTGACCTTTGGTGTTTTAACAATACTTGGCTTTTTCTTCTTTTTCCCGATGTTTATGTCTAAAAAGAAAAACAGGCAGAAAAAGGAGGATGCTGAACAGATCTAACCTCAGCATCCTGTTTGTATTAATCCAGCAGCGCATCATTTTTGATGGCATTTTGCAAGGCAGCTTTATGCTCTGGAAGCACTCGGCCAAAAAGTTGGCGGGTGCGTTCAGGATATCCGACAACTCCCGGAATCGGAGTATAAGCGAAGATTGCAGTATGTCGTTCGGTATTGCCTGTAACCGGTGTGACCCTGTGAAGTGAAAAACGTCCCTTGAAGAGTTGCAGGTCACCCGGGTTCAGGTGCAGACGGGAAATATGCTCTTCGCCGTGGTCCATAATAACAGATCTCACAGCGTCAAAATTTTCATTTTCAGCAGTGCGGATATTTGGGCAATATTCAAACACACCACCACCACCAGGTGCCTTTGTTAACATGCTGACTGTAAGCTCATTCTTGTCAAAATGCCACGGATGAGAGCGTCCTGGATCAAGTACATTCAGGCATAATGCCGCAAGGGGATCAGCCAGCTCATATATTTCCTTCATATCAAAACATTCAGCAATAAAACTCTTGAACCTGGAAGAGCTGTAAAGCTGGTTGATAATATAATTGTTAGGAATTAAATCTCTGGCTACAAAGGCATTACCTTTCTCAAAGGTTATTTTTGCTGGGTGGTCTGCGGGCAAATCTGCTTCAGAATCAATATTATATGCGTTTACTGTTTCCAGATGCCTGTAAGCATGTGGCGCAACGTTTATGCCTTCTTTTTCCAGTAACTCCAGAGCATCACCTCTCACAAACTCAGGTAAAACACTGCACCCGTTTGCAGATAACTCCTGCTTTATACCGTCAACAACCCTCTGCCATTTCTGTCCTCCGGCTTCATGAAGCGGATAATCATCAAGGTTGATATAATCAAAGAGACCTTCTGTCGCGTCAGCTACCATTCTTCTACCCTTTATTGGCTTTATAACATTTTCAAAGCACCATAAATAATGTAAAAAATGAACTAAAAAAGATAGCTAATTGAATTATAGAGGGAGTGTGCGAATATGCAGCCACCATTAGATCAGAATGTTGCCGGGGCTGGTGAACAGGAATATTCCGATAAAACATTTGGAAATCAGGGCAAACTACCAGTTGTTCCCCTGCCCAACCTGCAATACACCTGCGCAACGTTTATGGAATGGTGTTCACCTCTTCTGACAGAAGAAGAAAAACAACAGACACAGGCAGCAGTCGATCAGTTTGCACGTCCGGGCGGACCAGGCGAAAAGCTGCATGAATCTCTGATCAACTATGCCAGACAACCAGAGGTAAAAAGCTGGCTGGACAGATTCTGGGAAACACGCTACCTCGGCAGACGGGATGAAATCGCACTGAATGCAAATTTCTTCTTTATGTTCCCCGACCAGAATATCAGTCAGGTTCAGCGCGCAGTGAGAATTATCTCACAGGCATTGCATTATAAACTTGAACTGGATCAGGAAAAAATTCCACCTCTGATGCAAAGAGGTAAACCACTGTGCATGAACCAGAACAAGTGGTTGTTCTCTGCAACCCGTATTCCAGGGGCTCCGTTGGATAGTCTGCGCTCACCTTACTCAAAAGAAACGCCAGGTCCTTCTAAAGCGACACATATCCTGGTCCATCATCGCGGGCACATTTTCCGTATGGATGTTATAGGACCAAATGGCAAACCTCACTCACTGGATGATATCGAAAAAGGCATTATCGCTATCCTTGGTGAAACAGCAGAAAGACTGGACGAAGGTGAATGTGTCGGCCATCTGACAACCAAAAGACGCGAACACTGGGTTGGCGTAAGGCAGCAGCTCATTGATCTGGCTCCTGAAAACCGTGCATCTCTCGATGAAATTGAAACAGCTTTGTTCTCAATTTGCCTGGAAGACAAAGATCCAGAAGAACAGCAGGAAGTGACAGACACACTGCTTCACGGAGATAGCGGCAATCGCTGGTTTGATAAGGCATTGCAGTTTATCATTCTTCGCAATGGCTCCGCTGGCCTGAACATTGAGCATTGCGGTCTTGATGGCACAACCATACTCAACCTGATTGATGCCATGTCTGAATTTGCTCCTGCAGAGGCCATGAAAAAATCAGGTGCTGAAGAGCAGGGTCAGCCTGCCATCAATCCTGTAACCTTCAACCTTGATGATAATCTTAAAGCAGAAGTACTTAAAGCCAGAGACGACTTTCAGAAATTGGTACACAGCACCGCAACGTCCAATTTTGTATTCAGCGAATTCGGCGCAACAAAAATCAAAAGTCTGAAAGTGTCCCCGGACGCATTTGCTCAACTGGGCTACCAGCTCGCACACTATCTGACACGCGGAAAAACAGGTGCAACCTACGAATCCATTGCCACCCGCACATATGAAAATGGCCGCACCGAAGCTATGCGCGTCATCACTCCTGAAATCCTGTCTTTTGTCGAATCCTGCTTCAACGAAGACGCATCCGATCAGGACAGAATTACCGCATTCCGCGCTGCTGCAAACAAACATGTTGAACGTGCAAAACAGTGTCAGGCTGGTCAGGCACCAGAGCAGCATCTGTGGGAAATGCTGAATATCTATAATGCCGAAAAAGAACAGCTCGGTATCACCGAAGACTTGCCTCTGTTCGAAACTCCCGGCTGGATCAAGGTGCGCCACGATTACCTCAGTACAAGTTCTGCACCGTCAAACAACATCGTCTATTTCGGCTTCGGTTCAACCAGTTCCGAATGTATCGGTATCGGATATGTCCTCGACGCAGACGAGCTGCGCTTCTACCTCAGCATCCCGAGACAGCACGAAGCGGAACTGCCAGTCTTCGCCGAAAACCTCAAAACATCATTCATCAAGCTTGCTGAATTGCTGAGTGAAGGTGAGTAAAACGAATACTGCAGAAAAATAAAAGAAGCGGCTCCTGCTTGGAAGCCGCTTCAGTACATATTATAGCTTTTTAGCTGCCACAGAGCGAATATCACCCCATTTCGCTTCTGATTTTTTAATATTACCTTTGATATCCTTGGACCATTTAGACTGAATTTCATTATTCAGGTTAAGGTAAAGGCGGTTATCAACGATCTTCCAGAATTTGGGATTGCCATCAAATTTCTTGCCAAGTGCAACACCGAATGCGCAGAAACCACCATAAGCAGGAACATATTTGGCTGGATCAACTTTGAATATTTCAAGGTTTTTCTTGCTGGCAAAACGATATGTTGCACCTTCATAAGCAAGTGAAAATTCGGGATTACCAACCGTTGGTGTTCCTGAGTGGTATGAAATCACATCATATCCATGCACTGCAACACCAGGGCCCTGCAATGTTCCGCCAGAGGCAACATTAACTTCATCATCTGCTATAGCATTACTTATCATTATCGGAGCAACGCCCATAGCAGCTATGGCAAGAGACATTGCAAAAAAATTATGGGAGAACTTCATATGTCTTCCTTTCTGTAGGGGTGTCGAGGGAGGAGCAACACCCGGTTATTGCTATTTGCAGAAAGGAAAATATGCTCTTTATCATTTAGAAAGAATACGCTTATTATAAAACTGATAATTTCGAAAAACAAATGAATAGGTTTCACCTATGGATCGAATGAGAGCCCTTGAAGTTTTTCTGGAAGTGGCAGATTCCGGGAGTCTGGCTGCAGCAGCAAGAAGCCTGTCAATCAGTGCACCATCAGTAACACGTATTCTGGGGGAATATGAAGAAGAGCTTGGCGTACTGCTGTTTCACCGCACGACCCGCGCTCTGACGTTGACAGATGACGGAAAGAATTTCCTCAATGACGCCAGACATATTATTGACGCATACAAAGATGCCAGCGACGCTCTTAGAGGCGCCCATCGTTCTCCTCAGGGAACGCTTCGGATAACTGCATCAACCCTGTTCGGGCAACATTATATTCTGCCTCTGCTCATGGAATATATGGACGAATATCCGGAGGTTAAAGTTGATGCTGTCTTTCTGGATCGTGTGGTCAGCTTGATTGATGAAGGATTTGACCTGGCAGTCCGCATTGGTCACCTTCCGGATTCCAGCATGATCGCAACCCGCGTAGGCTCCGTTAGGCGAGTAATCTGCGGATGTGAAACCTATTTTGAAAAATACGGAATGCCGGAAAAACCTTCTGACCTGAAAGATCATAATATCATTTTAGGAATGCCAGTAAGTTCAACTCTGGATTGGCGTTTCAGTGGCAAGACTGTTGTACGTTTAAAGCCGCGACTAAGGCTGTCTTCCATATCAGCAGCAATTGCAGCCGCAAAATCTGGCTGGGGTATAACTCGTGTTCTCTCATATCAGATCGGGCCCGAGCTTGGAGATGGTGGTTTAAAAACAGTCCTGAGTGAATACGAACCCGAACCGCTCCCAATCCATATCATTCATCCGGAAGGGCGCTCGGCATCAGCTAAGGTTCGCGCTTTTGTCGATCTGGCGCGGGATACAATAAGGAAAAACCCATATCTTAATCGCTAGCAGTCCATGATCCTGTTTTTCTTAGGTGCGGAGATAGTTCACGGAACTGCCATCGAAACGGCAGAGTTTTTCTGCGAAAGAAAACTATATCAGGGATCACTTTCCATATACGTTCTGCACCTTTAAATTGTGCAATTTCCGGCCCTTCAGAAATAACGTCTGCCTCTCCGGAAAGCTGCAAAACATCACCGCTTTCAAAATCGGGAAAAATAAGCCCAGCCTTTCTGGATACTAAAATATTTCCAAGCGTATTAAAAAACATATTCCCCGAAAAATCAGGAATTGTCAGAGTACCGTCAGAGTCAACACGAACAAAACCCGGCTTGCCACCCCGATGGGAAACATCCGCAGTACGCCCCCCTGTCGTATCAGCATAGGTTGCCACAAAGAAAGTATCTGACTGCTCAATGATAGATTTTACATGCAGATCGTTTGCCTCATAAAGTTCAGCTTCAGCAGGTTCGCTCACTTTGCCCGCCTCAGCAAACTCATAATTTCTCAACTGGATATATTTGGGACAGTTACCCATTGTCTGCTGAACACTCATATAAAAACCATCTGGAGTAATATCGGAAATAACGCCATTAGCCCGGTTGCGGCGCCGCGTATGCAATTCAATTCCAAGAAGGCCGGCAGAGGCTCCTTTCCTGAAACTGGCATATGCCGGGTCATCAGTACCAGGTAAGGCTTTTACAGAAAGCAGTTGTGAAGTAGGCGACTTGATAAAACCCGGACTGCCAGTCAAAAAGGTTGCCCATGGCCTGTTTGCATCATCAATAATCCCGGCCAGTATAAATGGAAGCTGCATATAAAAATTGCGATGCTGGTCTGGCATATAGGGACGTAATACCTTCTGACCTGTAGCTGCCATCCTGTCAGCGACACCAGCCACTTTCTGCAGAATACGTTCTCCTGAATGCCAGGGGGAACTATCGCTTTCGTTTTTGAAATTATCCTGTTTTGACATGCTGTTATGACCTTGCTGCAGGAGGAAGTTCTGGCAATGTTGCCAGAACTATAGACTGTAATAGTAAGTATTAAGCTGTTTTTCGAAGTCCGACAGCAGTTTGAGTAAAGGGGTGAAAACCTGACAATGCCTCTACTCGCAACATCCAGTTAAGCACATGGGTATAAGGTGTAAGATCAACATTGCCTTCAGGAGCACTGGCGATGTAACTGTAAAGCGCGACATCAGCAATAGTAACCTGCTCTCCTGTAATAAATGTGTTTCTCTCTAACTGATCATCTATAAGTTTAAGAACACTGTGAGAGCGGTCTATAACTTCTTTATCATTGAAGTTTGCCCCAAACAAAGTAACGAGCCGGGCTGCACAGGGACCATATGCAATTTGCCCCGCTGCCACAGAAAGCCAGCGCTGCACGTCCGCTGCACCTTTGGCATCTTCTGGCAACCATTCCTGTTTGTTAAATTTTTTAGCCAGATAAACAAGGATTGCATTGGAGTCAGAAATAAAAATACCGTCATCCTCCAGCACTGGAACCTGACCAAACGGGTTCTTGGTCAGAAAGGTATCTTGTTTTTGTTCACCGGCTGCCAGGTCAACAAAAATAACCTCGGCATCAACGCCAATAAGAGACAGAAAAAGCCGGGCACGATGAGAGTGGCCGGATAAAGGAAAATCGTAAAGCTTGATAGCCATAAAAAAAGCCTCCATTAGAAAGAGTTTGATGTGTCGTGGCTAAACAATGAAGAATTTTATGAATTAATAGAATTGGCTATATTAGAAATTCATTATTTCAAAAATAGAAATAATCAAAAGTTTGATGAGCTATATCCAAAGAACGGCTTTCCTCTATTTTACTATGCCCCTGCCAGTTTCCTCTTTGGTATCGCAGTGCATTTTGTTGCATAGTTTCTATTTTTTAGAAGTTTTGCACATTGTCTAACGCCTCCCTGCAATCAATACTATTCCAATAATCAGAAAAAAATTTAACAGGAACGACACAAGGGAAAAACAATGGCGATTTTTGATTATCGTGGTGAAGACGGCCGTGAAGTAATACAAGAGGCTTATCATTTATCAGCCTATACATCCGGAATCAGTGTTCTGGGCGATGTTCTGGGGTTTGTATTTAATGATCCAACGCCAGAGATAAGCGACCTCCCTGAAGGCTGGCGCGAGGTTACTTTTGAAGAATTAGGCGTTGACACTTCTCACGAAAATACCGGATCACTTCTGAAAGTTGGAGAGGTTCCATTTTTTAAAGCAGAAGCTCTGCAGGATGGTGATGCAAAGGTTTTGGCCAAAGTTGATGAAAGTGGAAATATAATAAAACTTTCAATTAATTTTGGCGGGACTAACGGGCTGGGAGATATAACTGACTTTAACCAGCTTTCTGATCTGACATATGCTGACAGCTTTGAATATCTTTATGATGCTGTTAAGGATTTTGCAATTGGTAACGGCCTCACTGGTGAGAATGTGCTCTTTACCGGTTATAGTCTTGGCGGGGGCGCTGCAAATCTTGCATTTCTTAATCGTGAGAAATATTCAGATGGTTTCTTTGAAAATTCAGATTATATAGGCTTTGCCTCCCCGGTAATTATAAACGATAACAGCCAGAATTTATTCAATTTCGGCTGGGAAAATGATGTTGTTTATCGCGCCGGTGGCAATGATACAGAAAACCCGCCAACACTTGAAGAAGTGCTTGCAAATGGCACATCAGATATTGAGTCAGCCAACTCCCTTGATAATATGGTGTTGTTTAACGATGCCTATGCAGGTGAAAATTTCCCGTTTGGAGATTTTAAAATTCTTAATATCGTTGGGTGGCTGGCACATCTTGATGGGGCTATAGCATCCAATCGCCTGTTTGATACTCTGGCTTCTTCAAATTTTTACGACTATATGGAACAGGACAGTACTATTATTGTTTCCAATCTGGACAGGCTTCGGTCTCTGGTCTGGGCAGAGCCGGTAGATAGAGTTACCGGCAATCATGTTGGAGAAGACAGTTTTGTATTGGGCAGCGCACATAATGACAAACTTGGTGACAGCACTGGCAGCGACTTCCTTGACGGCTTTAGCGGGAATGACAGATTCCGCCTGCATGAGGGGAATGATACTGTCCATGGTGGCGAAGGCACAGATACAGTCGAACTGCAGGGAAACCTCAGTGATTATGAAATTATGCGTGTCACTGATAGCACGACTTTTTTCTACGACACAGAAGGACGTTATGGTCTGGAAGAACTGATAGATGTCGAAAAAGTAAACCTTGGTCTGGCACAAACCTATAATCTTGAAGATGATAAGGTAAAGTGGGGGTGGTTCAAGGCTGCTGACTATGAAACGGTTACAGAAGGAACCAACAGTACTGACATACTGAATGGCACCGAAAATCGTGACCGTATATTTGGCCTTGATGGAGATGATACACTTACAGGCAATGATGGCGATGATCTGCTGCATGGCGGAGATGGTGCTGATATATTGTCAGGTGGGCAGGGCAATGATCAACTGTTTGGCAGCGCCGGAAATGACTTGATTTCGGGAGATGCAGGAAATGATATCCTGTCAGGTGGTCTTGGCACAGATACCTTCATATTCGACATTAACTGGGGAAACGACGTTATTACAGATTACAATATGGGTGAGCAGGGAGACGACCTGATTGCGTTTAATGCAGCCATATTTTCCGACTTCGGAGAGCTCAGCAATGCGGCCACACAATCTGGTGATGATATATTTATCAGTTATGGTTCGGACACGCTTTTGATCCAGGATACATCAGTTGATGAATTAAATGCTGATGGATTTTTGTTTATCTGACTATGCCATTCAATGATTTCGGGGAGGGCAGAATGCTGCCCTCTCAAACAGGCAACAGATGTGAACCTTACTCGTTTTTTATCTCATCAGTTATTTTGATTTAGCCGGTAGCCAGAGCATTATTTCAAGCGCCATAGCAACACGAATACGGCAGTTTTCCAATGGTTTTGGCAGTAGCTCTTCTGCCCGCTCCAGGTGCCGAACGAGAGTATTTCGATGAAGTCCAAGGCTTTGGGCTGACTTTCCTATGTTGCAACCGGAAGCCAGAAAAGTATGAATTGATTTCTGCAGAACAGGTTCTGCTGCCAGCAAACCTCCCAGTGTATCATGCAGGAAACGTCTGATGCGTGCATGATCCGGTATCATTAGCGCTACAACACGAACAGCATCATAATCAGCGACAGAGTCTTCAGATTCAGATCCTGCAAAAATTCTTTGAGTTGTTATCGCTTCCCAGTGGCTGCGCCTGAATCCATCCAGGCCATGCCCTGAGGTTCCCAATGCTATTCTAACGTTTTTTAAATCGGATACCTGTTTTTGTAAGGTCTCCAGATCCGGATTCCATTCTGGTATCCACACCCATCGTGTTGCACTATCTGCAACTATTGCAAGAGCACGAGGTGAACCTGCGGACTGCAAAAGAAGTTCTACAGCATTGTCAAGATGTCTTGCATCGGGTATCGTTTCCTCGCCCCAGATGATGGCTGCCCGGTGTAACTGGTCAAGGCGATATCCCAGCCGCTGGCTGGCATTTTGCAGACTGACAGGTGCATGCGTAAGGATTAGTTTAATGACCTCCCTGTAATCAGCCTGGCTGCCCTGAAGCAGTTCCTCACGCTCCTTAGCCATTTGACTGGCGAGTGTGTCGATAGAGGCATCAACAAAACTGGAGATAGATCGGGCAGAAGCCTGCAAGAGATCATGCAGATCTTCATGGTTATCGGTCAGTTCAAATATGATAGAAATCCATTTGCGCCATGCCCAGTTCTGCCCGGTACGATACACACTCAATGCGGATTCTGTCGCGCCGCGCCGGACAAGGTCACGTGCAATATTCGGTAATTCAGGCCCGATATTAGGTTCAACAGGCTCCCCCGGAGCTTTAATATTTGCTGTTGCCCAATGCAGGACATTTAATCTGTTGTGCCGACGGGTTCTGGCGGTGAGAACAGGATCTCCCGATATATAACCTTTTTTCGAAAGTATGGCGTTATCCATCTTTTCGAACCAGTCATCTGAGATATCCAGAACCTTCTCTGCCCCTCTCCTGAAGAGTTCACGAACGCCCGGAGATAATGGAGGCCATTGCTCTTTGGTTTCTTTAATTATGAAAGCCATTATACTCTATAGTATATTTTGAATAAATTATTGTGCATTTTGCAATCTGTTCGTATTTTGTCAAATTGACAGATAGTATATAGAAAAATTTCTTTATAAAAATACTTGTTGTTGGGAAATAACCATTTAGTGAAACAGAATGTTTTTTGATATTAATATAATTTCTCTGACGTTCCATTGTGCCGTTATATAAACAGATGTTCAGCGAGATTGTTGTTAAATCAATACGAAACTGATGAGAGCACTACTGTTTTCTCCTGGCAAACCCTGAAGTGCACCTGTTTTGTAATAATATCAGCGCAGCATCCATACTTGACAATTGACAAAATCATATTACATTTTATCATATAATAAAATATAGTATTATACAGAAATGAGCAAATATGGATACGAAAACTCTTTGCCTGGGTATTCTGACACTTGGGGATTCTACTGGATATGACATCAGAAAGAGCCTGGATGAGACTTTTTCTCATTTTATGGAGATTTCTCCCAGTGGGGTTTATCCGGCGCTTAGAGATATGGAAGATCAGGGTTTTGTAACTTCTGAGAAGATTGCTCAGGATGATCGTCCGAATAAAATTATATACAGTATTACCAATAAAGGCAGAGACGCGTTTGTTGAAGGACTGGCCGCTTCGCCCGGTCGCCATAAAGTACGCTCAGAAATGCTGGCTCTAATCTACTTTGCCGAATATGCTCCGGAGCATCATCTGCTTCAGGTTCTGGAGGCCAGGAAAAAGCAGCTGGAAGAGTGGACTGCTCTTACAGATGACTGGTGCAACAGCGATGAAAGTATTCACGGTACTCTGGGACAGCATTTTATTAGCAAATATGCGCTGGCCATGATGTGTACCGAAATAAACTTTCTTGATAATGAACTTCCCAAACTCAAAAAGACATTAAAGCAGACACGGGACAACCTTTCTTCTGATACTGCTTCAGGCAAGGAAATATAAAAATGAAAAAGTCTTACATTGTTGCAGGAGGTCTGGCTGCCTGCCTGACAATCTGGATGGCCAGTGGTTATCTGTTTACCGATCAGAGCAAAAATTCAAAAGAGGTAAAACAGAAGCAGGAACCTGCACTTACTGCTGTAGAAGTTCAGCATATTAAAGCTGAATCTGTTGTCAAATATATATCCGCTTATGGAAGTCTGGAACCAAAGCGAAGGCTTGTCTTGCGCGCAGAAACAACAGGCAGAGTATCCGAAATTATTGCAGCCAAAGGCCACAAGGTTAAAGCTGGAGAAGTTATCCTGAAATTGGACAAAAAGGATAGGGAAGCCAGGCTCAAGACGGCTGCTGCTCGTGTGGAAGAGAAAGAAGCAGCCTATAAAGCAGGACAGGCTCTTATTCAACGGGGGCATTCGACACTCAGGCGACAGGAAGAGCTGAACTCCCAGCTTCAATCTGCAAAAGCAGAAATGAAGAATATACAGATTGAAATTGATCAAACTGAAATCAGGGCTCCATTTGATGCCATATTAAATGGCAGGAAAGTTGAAATAGGAGACTATGTTGCCATTAATGGAGAAGTTGCGACAATCGTGGATACTGATCCATTGCTGGTGAGAATTCAGGTTGGGCAACATGAAATTAGTCAGGTAAAAATAGGTGCCATAGCAGGCATTCAGACTTTAACAGGGAAAAATCTTACAGGAAAAATATCCTATATATCTTCTGATGCAGAAGCGAATACCAGGACATTTCTTGTCGAGATTGAAGTGGCAAATGTTGATAATAAAATTCCCTCCGGTATCAGCGCTGAAGCTAAAATTCATGTAGGTAAAGTGAATGCGCACGCGATATCACCAGCTTTACTCTCGCTGGATGATGAAGGTCAGATCGGTGTTAAGGTCGTTGAACAGAATGATATCGTTAAATTCTACCCAGTTAAAATTATAAAGGCTTCATTTAACGAGATCTGGATTTCAGGTCTTCCGGATGAGGTGAGAATTATAACTGTAGGGCACGGTTTTGTGCGTGTCGGCCAGAAGGTTCATGCTACCCCGAAAAAAACTAATAAACTTAATCTCGATCCAAAAGATGTTTCATCATTGGATTAAGGGAAGCTATTGATATGTATGCTATTATTGATGCCGCGTTTGGCCGGACACGTACTGTTGTATTTATTTTCATCATGATTATTCTGATGGGAAGTGCGGCCTACCTTAATATTCCAAAAGAGTCTGAACCTGATGTGCCAATTCCTACGGTTTATGTATCGATGAGCCATGAAGGAATTTCTCCGGAAGATGCAGAGAGACTGCTCTTGCGACCTATGGAAAAAGAATTGCAATCTCTTGAAGGCCTGAAAGAAATGCGCTCGCTGGCTGGACAGGGGCATGCTTCTGTTACTCTGGAGTTTGATGCAGGTTTTAATGCAGACAAGGCACTCACCGATGTGCGGGAAAAAGTAGACCGTGCCAAAAGTGAGCTACCTTCTGATACGGATGAACCAAGGGTTACAGAAGTCAATGTTGCATTATTCCCCATTCTTACGGTAGCGATATCCGGCTCTTTACCGGAGCGTCAGCTTGTATCTATTTCCAGGAAATTGAAAGATCAGATCGAAGCCCTTGAGGGTGTTCTTGAGGTTGACCTTGCAGGCAGCCGGGATGAAGTACTGGAAGTTATCGCTGATCCGGCTGTTCTTGAAACCTATAATATCAATTTTGGAGATCTTACATCCCTTATTCAACGTAATAACCGTCTGATAGCCGCAGGGGCACTGGATGCAGGCTCAGGGCATATTGTACTCAAAATTCCTGGAGTTATCGAGAATATCGAAGATGTGATGTCACTCCCTCTCAAAACAGTTGGGGATACGGTTGTTACATTTGGTGATCTGGTTAAAATCAGAAGAACATTTAAGGATGCAGATGGTTATGCGCGTTTTGATGGTAAACCTGGACTTGCTCTTGAAATCAAAAAGCGTCTAGGGGCGAATATAATCGAAACAGTTAATCAGGTACGAAAAATTGTTGAAGAGCAACAGAAGATATGGCCCGCATCTGTGAAAGTCAGCTATCTGCAGGATAAGTCGAAGCGTATTCAGACAATGCTTGGTGATCTGCAGAATAATGTTCTGGCTGCAATAGCTCTTGTGGTTATTGTTGTTATTGCGGCACTTGGATTGCGTCCAGGTATACTGGTTGGTCTGGCGATCCCAGGCTCGTTTCTGGCAGGTATTCTGGCTATTTCATACATGGGAATGACACTGAATATTGTGGTTTTGTTCAGCCTTATTCTCGTCGTGGGAATGCTGGTTGACGGGGCCGTTGTTACTGTAGAACTTGCAGACAGAAAGATGGCTGACGGATTAAATAGAAAAGAGGCTTACACATATGCTTCCAAACGGATGGCATGGCCGATAATAGCGTCAACAGCGACTACGCTGGCAGTATTTATTCCATTGGTGAGCTGGCCCGGTGTTATCGGCGAATTTATGAAGTTTCTTCCAATCACTGTATTGCTTACGCTGGCCGCATCTCTGGCAATGGCACTTGTTTTTATTCCTGTTCTGGGTGGTTTTATCGGTAATAAAAAAGCCGGTGACGGTGCTGACCTGCAAGCTCTGCAGGCTGCAGAAAGTGGCGACCTTAACAGTATAAAAGGTATGACGGGTAGCTATCTGAAAACTCTTGGTGTCGTACTAAACTATCCTGCTACCACGTTAACAGTTTCAGTTTTGTTTCTAATAGGAATGATCGCAGCTTTTGTTGTATTTGGTAAAGGCGTTGAATTCTTTCCCAGTGTGGACCCGGACTTTGCTCAGGTTCAGGTACGGGCACGCGGAGATATGTCCGTTGTGGAACGTGACAAGCTGGTGTCTGCGGTTGAAAAACGCGTTCTTGATATGGATGAAGTCAAAACCGTGTATGCTCGAACTCTGGGCTTTCAGGCCAGTAAAGCTAATATGCCGGAGGATACAATCGGAGTGATCTTACTGGAATTTGTAGACTGGAAACTCAGGCGGACTACGGCTGAAATACTGGAAACTGTGCGACAACAGACTGCTGATATTCCAGGCATTATCGTTGATTTGCGTAAAGAGCAAAGTGGTCCTGCCTCTGGCAAGCCGATAAAGCTGGAGCTGACATCTATTGATCCATCGAAGATGAATGCTGCTGTAAAGCAGGTCAATGATATTATGAAGAAGATCGGCGGGTTTACAGATATTGAAGACAGCAGGCCGCTATCAGGTATCGAATGGCGCATTAAAGTAGACAGGCAGCAGGCAGCACGATAC
The DNA here is from genome assembly GCA_050633205.1 of Methyloligellaceae bacterium. Taxonomy (GTDB): domain Bacteria; phylum Pseudomonadota; class Alphaproteobacteria; order Rhizobiales; family CBDHHC01; genus CBDHHC01. Next base: position 15,176 of record JBOEGA010000070.1, read on the forward strand.
GGAGCGGATGTTGCCATTCTTGGTGAAACAGTAAAGATGATTACAACCGGAATTAAGCTGGCAGAGTACCGCCCTGATGATGCTGAAGAAGAGCTTGATATACTTCTCAGATTTCCTCTGAGTGAAAGAAATTTGGGTAAACTGTATGATTTAAGAGTGCCAACTGCGAAAGGGCAGATACCAATAAGAAATTTTGTCAAATTCTCACCAGCACCAAAAATTGGAACGATAAGTCGTACAGATGCCCGCAGGGTTATTGTGATACAGGCAGATGCTGAGAAAGGTTTGTCTGTCGATAACCAGACAAAGAAGTTAAAAAAGGCACTGGCGGAAGCCGAACTTGATCCATCTATATCAATCAGTTTTAAAGGGCAGGACAAGGACCAGAAGGAAGCAGCATCATTTCTGGCAAATGCCTTTATTCTGGCAATCTTTTTAATGGTCCTGATACTGGTTACCCAGTTTAACAGTATCTATCAGGCTATTCTGGTGCTTAGTGCGATAGTATTCTCCATTGCGGGCGTGTTGCTGGGGCTTCTTCTTACTTCACAGCCATTCGGTATTGTAATGTGCGGGATCGGTGTTATTGCTCTTGCCGGTATAGTTGTAAATAACAATATTGTTCTGATTGACACTTATAATGACCTGAAAAAACAGGGTATGGAGACGAGAGAAGCTATCCTTCGTACAGGAGCACAACGGCTAAGACCAGTCCTGCTTACAGCATTTACAACTATTCTGGGTCTTATTCCTATGGTGTTTGCCATGAGTATAGATCTGGTTGGAAGGGAGATTTCATTTGGAGCCCCTTCCACACAGATGTGGACGCAACTCTCCAGTTCTATTGCTGGTGGTCTCGCCTTTGCGACGCTTCTTACTCTGGTTTTAACACCATGTATGCTTGCTATGGGTGGCGATCTTACCGAGCGGATAAAAAGAGGATTTCGGCGGATTACCTGAGTTTTTTACAATTCTATCAGTAAAGCGTATGGAAGCCGAATCATTTGTATGATCACAGGGGTTGGGTGCAAAAAATATCACCCACAAAAAAGGGAGCCATACTTGCGTACAGCTCCCAGGACCAGGAAAGTTTAGTTGCTATTTTGATTTTGGTTTAAAGAAACCAAAGATACCCTCAGGCCTTGTATTCACCTTGGGCATAGAGCAAACAGAGCTATCCGAATTGCCCACACCGGGCTCATCAGTAGCCTGTTTGTTTTGGCGATTGGCAATAAGATCATCAACGACCTGCGGTTCCGCAAGAGTAGATGTATCACCAAGCTCGCCAAAATCGTCAGCCGCAATTTTGCGAAGGATGCGGCGCATAATTTTACCAGATCGTGTTTTTGGAAGCCCCGGAGCCCATTGAATAAGATCTGGTGTAGCAATAGGACCAATTTCCTGACGCACCCACTTTTTCAGTTCGGCTCTCAGCTCATCAGAACTTTCAGTGCCTGCCATCAGTGTCACATAACAGTAAATGCCCTGCCCCTTGATATCATGGGGGTATCCGACAACCGCAGCCTCGGAAACCAGAGAATGCGAAACAAGTGCAGACTCAACTTCCGCCGTCCCCATTCTGTGCCCGGAAACATTGATCACGTCATCCACGCGGCCTGTAATCCAGTAGAAACCATCTTCATCACGACGGCAGCCATCACCGGCAAAATACATATTGTCATATGTCGAGAAATAGGTCTGGATAAACCGCTCATGATCACCATAAACAGTCCTCATTTGCCCTGGCCAGGAATCCAGTATCACTAGATTGCCATCAGCAACACCGTCAAGAATTTTCCCGTCAGCATCAACAAGTGCAGGCTTGATGCCAAAGAACGGACGCGTTGCAGATCCAGGTTTTAACTTGGTTGCACCGGGAAGCGGTGTAATCATAATCCCGCCAGTCTCCGTCTGCCACCATGTATCAACGATCGGGCAACGGCCTTCACCAACAACATTATAATACCATTCCCAGGCTTCCGGATTAATGGGCTCACCCACACTGCCAAGCAGACGGAGCGTCGAACGGTCTGTCTTTTTAACAAACTCGTCACCAGCCCCCATCAAAGCACGGATAGCCGTCGGAGCTGTATAGCAGATATTGACCTTGTGCTTGTCAACAACCTGCCAGAAACGCGACGCATCAGGATAATTCGGCACGCCTTCAAACATCAATGTTGTTGCACCATTAGCAAGCGGTCCATAAACAATATAGCTGTGCCCGGTCACCCAGCCAACATCAGCCGTACACCAGTAAATATCACCATCATGATAATCAAACACATATTTATGTGTAAGTGCAGCATAAACCAGATATCCGCCAGTCGTGTGCAACACACCTTTAGGTTTTCCGGTAGAACCGGATGTATAAAGAATAAACAGCGGATCTTCCGCATTCATAGGTTCCGGTGGGCAATCAGCAGAAACTTTTTCCATCTCGTCATGCAGCCAGAAATCTCTGGAAGCATCAACATTCACATCATTGCCGGTTCTCTTAACCAGAAGAACCTTCTCACCACCAGGACAACGCTCAAGAGCTTTATCAACATTGGCTTTCAATGGAACAGATTTACCACCACGAAGACCTTCATCAGCCGTAATGATAAACTTGGACTCACAGTCAATAATACGTCCAGCAAGAGCATCAGGAGAAAAACCGCCAAACACCACAGAGTGGACTGCGCCAATCCTTGCACAGGCAAGCATCGCATAGGTCGCCTCAAGGATCATCGGCATATAAATCGTAACCCGGTCACCTTTTTTAACGCCTAGATTCTTTAGAACGTTGGAGAACTTGCAGACATTCTCATGCAGCTGCCTGTAGGTAATATGGGCATCAACACTCGGGTCATCACCTTCCCAGATGATAGCTGTCTGTTCACCGCGGGTTTCCAAATGCCTGTCAATACAGTTTGCACTGACATTCAAAACACCATCTTCGTACCATTTGATAAACAGATTGTCTTTTGCATAAGATGTATTCTTCACCTTCGTATAAGGCGTAATCCAGTCGAGACTTTTTCCAATCTCACCCCAGAATGCATCCGGGTCTTCAATACTTTGCTTATAGAGTTCCTCATATTTTGCATTATCAATATGAGCTCTCTGCGCCCATTCCTCTGGGACATCATGTGATATGTTTTCCATCAGGACTTCTCTTTGTATTAAGCAGTGGAAATTACCGGTTTGTTATATAGCCAGATATTCATGCCGGAGTTCTTCATTCTCGAGCACTTCTTTAGACGTACCTTGATATACCACTTCACCAGTGTCAAGAATAAGGGCGGTGTCAGCAAGCTTGAGTGCCGCCACGGCATTTTGCTCAACAATAATTGTCGTAATGCCTTCTTTTCTGATCTCCATCAAAGCCCGCTCAATATCATGACGAATAACAGGAGCCAGCCCCTCATATGGTTCATCCAGCAACAATAATTTTATATCCCGTACAAGCGCCCGTGAAATCGCCAGCATCTGCTGTTCACCACCGGAAAGAGTTGTGCCTTCTTGTTTGCGACGCTCTTCAAGTCTCGGGAATAGTGAGAAAATTCGCTCATAAGACCAGCCTTTTGAGCCGTCAATTTGAGCAAGATCAAGATTCTCTTCTACTGATAAGCCAGGTATAATACGTCTGTCTTCCTGCACTAGCTGAATACCTGCCTGTGCAGCAACGAAATTTGGCTTGTCATGCAGTGGAAATCCGTTCAGATAAATCTCGCCGGATCTTAGCTCAGGTTCTGTTGCACGTGCAATACTGCGAAGTGTTGATGTTTTTCCAGCACCATTCCGTCCCAGTAAAGCAAGGATCTCTCCTTCATTAATATCAAACGAAATATCCTGGACAATATAGCTGTCGCCATAATAGGACTTCAGGTTCTTGCAGGAGAAAAACGTATTACTGCTCGCCTCAGCATTAGGGCGTTCTTTAATTTCTACACTCATACCTGCTCCTCCCCAAGATAAGCTTCAATAACTTTAGGGTTACCTTTAATCTCATCCGGCTTACCCTGCGCAATCACACGGCCTCCGGCAAGAACTGTAATACGATCCGCAAGTGAAAACACCACATGCATATCATGCTCAATAATCACTTTGGTCATACCCTGTTTCTTAATCTGTTTAAGCAGATCAATAGTTGCATTAGTATCAGCGCGTGCCATGCCGGCAGTAGGCTCATCCAGCAAAAGTAGCTTAGGGTCCTGTATCAGCCCCATAGCCAGTTCCAGGCGACGCTTGTCTCCGCGTGACAAGGAACTTGCCAGGTGATTTTGTTGCTCAATAATACCGAGACTCTCAAGCATCTCCAAAGCTTCATCTCTTATTTCAGCTTCACTATCAAATCGCTTGATCAGGTTCATGGTGAAAGATCCATCCCTGCTTGAAAACATCGGTATCATGACATTTTCAAGAAGAGTAAGGTCTTCAAAGATTTCTGGTGTTTGAAAAACCCTGGCAACACCAAGCTGATTAATTTCGTGTGGCTGCCTGCCTGTAAGAATATGATCTTTAAACATCACCTTCCCACGATCCGGAGCCAGTCTGCCTACACAGACATTCAACAGAGTGGATTTACCGGCCCCGTTCGGGCCGATAATCGCATGAGTTTCACCTTCTTTTACCTCAAGCTCAACATCGCTTAGCGCGTGCAGCCCGGCAAAACTTTTGTGAACATCATTGATGTGTAATATTGTATTTTCCATGACTGATGTTCCTATTCCGCAGGTTGCTCATTGCCCGCAACTTCACTTTCAGAGATGATGTCTCGTTGAGGCGATTTTTCAAGATTTGTAACTGGCGGCGTATGCTTGACACCAAATAACCTCATAAAGCCTTCCATCAGACCGCCTGGCAGGAAGATTACGATGATCATAAAGAGCAGGCCAAGTGACAGGTGCCAGCCTTCTCCAACAAACAGTTCAGCAATGCTGACAACAAAGTGTTGAAGACCTTCAGGCAGGAACGAGAACATTGCCAGCAATGTCTGCTCATTAAAGGCTGAGAAGATATTCTCAAAATATTTAATCAGGCCTGCACCAAGAACAGGGCCAAGCAATGTTCCTGCACCACCAAGGATGGTCATCAGGACAACTTCACCAGACGCTGTCCACTGCATACGCTCAGCACCTGCAAGTGGATCTGTTGCAGCCAGAAGACCGCCAGCCAGTCCCGCATACATGCCGGATATTACAAATGCACACAGAAGGTAAGGTTTTGCATTAAAACCTGTATAGCCCATTCTATCCTGATTGGTTTTGATTGCTCTCAGTTTGATACCAAACGGAGAATGGAAAATACGCATGGATAACAGGAATGCGAGAATGAGAAGTATTCCGCAGACATAGTAACCCGACCAACCATTCATTTCGATGCCAAACAGGCTGGTTGGCGGAAGGTTGTCTCCAATATTCGCACCCATTGCAGCATCAAGAACACGCGGGTCGTTTCTAAGTACTCTCAGGCCTGTTTCACCATTGGTAATGGGAGTTAAAACTGAGTAGGCAAGATTATAAGACATTTGCGCAAATGCGAGTGTCAGAATAGAGAAGTAAATTCCGGAGCGCCTAAGGCTTACAAATCCGATTACCAGAGCGAATAGGCCAGCGAGTAGAACAGCCAGAAAAATAGCTGGAATTACATTCATACTTAGCAGCTTGAATGCCCATACCGCTGAATAGGAACCAACACCCAGAAAGGCTGCATGGCCAAATGAGAGATAACCGGTAAGGCCAAACAGAATATTGAAGCCAATTGCAAGAATAGAATAAACTGCAATTTTCTGCATCATATCTGGATAGAGGAAATTCCAGTTCGGGTTAATCGCTTCTAACCCATACTGCATCACTGGTACCATAAGTACCACCAGCGAGAATATTGCGAATAACATCCAGTCTTTATTCGAGGAAGTCGTCATCATAGCATTAAGTCTCCATCACACCTTTGCGGCCCATAAGACCACGTGGACGCACTAGCAAAACCACAACCGCGATCAGGTAGATTATGATTTGGTCGATACCAGGTGCGAAATCTTTTACAAATCCCATGGCTGCGAATGATTCCAGGATACCAAGTAAAAATCCTGCAATGACTGCGCCTTCCAGAGAGCCCATTCCTCCAACAACAACGACGATAAATGACAGTACCAGATACTGCATTCCAAGTTCATAGGACGGAGATACAATTGGCGTATACATAACACCGGCAAGTCCGGCTACAACGGCTGCGATACCAAATACAATGGTAAACCGCTTCTGAATGTTTATGCCCAGCAGGCCAACGGTTTCACGGTCCTGCATGCCGGCACGGACAACCATACCAAATGTTGTAAATCGCAGGAAGGAGAACACCGCAGCAATAATTGCGAATGAGAAGAACAGATATATAATACGCCAGTATGGGTATCCCAGCTGGTTCTCATCCAGGCCAAACCATACTCCAATATCAGCTCTTCCTGCGACAGCCTCAGGTGCAGGAAGCGGGATTGGATTGGCCCCGAAATAGTGTCGGACAATTTCTTGTATGACAATTGCCAGACCAAAAGTCACAAGTATCTGGTCTGCATGAGGGCGTTTGTAAAAGTACTGAATAAGTCCTCGTTCCATAACCAGACCGATAAGCAGCATGATAGGGATCGCAATGAGAATGGATATAGGGACAGAATAGTTCAGCAGAAACCCACCGAAGTCTCCCAGATAGGCTTCTACATAAGGAGTTCTTACCTCAACCGGAGTACCCCATGGGGTTTTTTGAGATGGGTCCAGTACCACCTTTTCCAGAGAGAGTAGAGCCTTAAAGCCAACGGCACAGAACGCTCCAAGCATAAATATTGCACCATGTGCAAAGTTAACTACGCCAAGCGTTCCAAAAACCAGTGTAAGTCCCAACGCTATAAGTGCATAAGCACTGCCTTTGTCGAGACCGTTTAGTACCTGCTGTAATATTTCAACCATTGTTAAACCAGAGTTCCATTATAGTGAGAGTTGAGACCAGCCGCGAGGGGATGCAGCTGGCCTCGTTATCCAGAAACTTAGCAAGTCTTTGGATCAGCTGATCCAAGGTCTCCACCAAGCTTCTTCGGATCATAAGTGACCTGCTCTACAGGAACTTCCTGTACAACTTTCAATAGGTCAAACTTACTTGTCGGCTTGTCATTACCAGTCACAACAAGAACTTTCTTGAAACACTGGTGGTCTTCAGCCCGATATTCAGTCGGTCCATTACCCATACCGTCGAATTTAAAGCCTTCCAGAGCCTTAATCACTTCAGGTGGGTAGAATGTACCAGCCATCTCAATCGCATTCGCATAAAGAAGCGTCTGAACGTAACATGTATGCGCCGCCTGAGATGGCGGGAAACCATATTCTGCACCAAAGGACTTAACGAAAGCTTTTGAACCTTCATCCTGTAGTGACCAGTTCCAGTTGGTTGTACCGTAAATACCTTGAATATTCTTGCCGGCACCCTGCGCCATAAGGCGAGAATAGAGCGGAACGATAATTTCGAAAGTCTTACCGTTAACCTGTTTGTCACGAAGACCGAACTGAACTGCCTGGGTTAGAGAATTCACCATGTCTTTACCATAGTGGTTCAAAACCAGAACATCAGCGCCGGAATTCAATACTGGAGTGATATATTGAGAGAAGTCACCTGCACCCAGAGGAGTACGAACAGCAGCTTTGGTTTTCCAGCCAAGAGCCTCTGTTGTGGCTTTAATTGACCCTTCCTGAGACCAGCCCCAGGTGTAGTCAGCAGTCAAATGATAAGCTACGCGTTCTTTACCAAGTTGTTTTTCAAGAACCGGGCCAAGAGCTGCACCAGACATATCTGTATTAAAGAAGTGTCTGAAGCCGTAACGACGCTTGTCTTTACCTGTTGTATCATTCGAGTGTGTCAGGCCAGCCATAAAGACTACGCCAATATCATGACATAAAGACTGAACAGCAATCGCCACACCGGATGAAGAACCACCGGTAATCATGATTGCACCGTCTTTTTCAATCATACGTTTAGCAGAAGCACGTGCTGCATCTGATTTTGTTTGTGTATCGCCTGTTACATACTCGACTTTTTTACCAAGTACGCCGTTACCTTTCAAAGCCTTAGGCTTCATGGTGTTAAGCATACCGCCGTCGCCTTCACCATTAAGGTGCTTAACAGCAAGTTTATAGGCACGAAGTTCGTCAGCACCTTCATCTGCATACGCACCAGTTTGTGGAACGTTAAATCCTAACGTAACACTCTTTCCTTTTGGTGCATTACAGAAGTCTTTTGCTGCATAGGCATCGCGCGTAAAGAAAGTAGGCATCCCTCCGGCAACTGTAAATGCTGCAGCTCCGGCACCGGCTTTAAGTAAAGTACGCCGTGATGTCGAAGCCTTTAGTTTATCAGTCATATGATCGTCCTCCCGTTCATTAATAGGGTGCGGTTCCAATCATTTCTGCCAGGTAGAATATTCAAGGTATTTAATGAAAAACTCTGACAGAAATTCTATAGGTCTGTTTTCAGTTTGCTTATTAACTTCGCAGTCTTCTTATTGTCTGTAACCATAACCAGTTTTAGGAAAAACTGTGTTTTCCAGCTGTCATATGTAAAATTATTTATTTAATAAGTAAATTAAACTATTGAATATAAAGGTGAATTTTGTAAAAATATGTTGTAAACAACTGGTGCAGTGTAAAATTTTGTAAAAAACGAACTGAATCAAGGGGGAGAAGCCGTCTATTGCTCCCTATGTAAAAAAACTGGCTGTTGAAGAAGTGATGCAATGAACAGAATATCCTTAGGGAATAGATTAAAGAAACGTCGAAAAGAGCTTGGTTTTACACAAAAAGAAGTGGCGGAGAAATCTGGTATCTCTGTAAGCTATCTCAATCTGATCGAGAATAACCGCCGTGACATTAGTGGTAAGATTCTGAAAAATATTGCCAGTTCACTTGAATTAAATGTTAGCCAGTTAACCGGAGTGGCAGATGAAAGATTATTACAGGAATTGCTTGATATAGCTAATGACCCGTTAATGGGACGGCTTGATCTGGAAACCAGCGCACCTCAGGAGATAGTTGGCAGTTTCCCCGGCTGGGGTAAGGGTATTGCCCATATTTATAATTCCTACCGTGAAGTGAGAGACAAACTCAATGATCTTTCTGATATTCTTCCCGGAGATATGCTCCCGGAAGAATCTACACATCGTATGTTGTCTCTTATTACGTCGATCAGGTCGTTCTCTGAAATTCTGGCTGAAGAAGAAATTGGCGAGATGGACAGAGAGCGTTTTTCCAGAAAGATAGCTGGAGAAAGTCGTCAACTGGGGGAAATAACCAAGTCTTTGATGGATTTACTGGATGTATCCGGGACAGAAACCCCGCAACCATTCCCAATGGGCGAAGTTGAAGACTTTCTTATTGATAAACAGAATTACTTCCCTGAATTGGAAGAGGGGGCCGATATTCTGAGAAAGAAACTCTCAAAAGGTGGGATGCCTCTGGAAAATACGATAGTTGACTATCTTAATGAAACTATGGGGATTTCACTTTCCTATTCAAAAAATCTGTCACTTCGGGAGGCAGGAAATGCTGGGCGGTATCAGTATAATAGTAATACAAAACACCTTGTTTTAAATGAGAAACTGCCAAAAAGAACGATTCTGTTCCAGCTAACCAAATTTATTGTAGAGTTCTCATTAAAAGAAGGGCTGAATCAGATAGCCGGTAATCCTCGCTTCACCAGTACCGAGTCCAGACGTTTGGCTTTTCAGGCTATGGCACGCTATGCAGCGGGTGCATTACTCTTCCCATATGACGAGTTTCTGGAAGAAGCACAGAACTGCCGTTACGATATTCAGCTTTTGGGGCAGCATTTCAGCGGTAGCTATGAACAGGTATGCCATCGTCTGGTCACTTTGCGTAAGCCCGGCGCGGAAGGAATACCCTTTGCATTTCTCAGAACAGATGTCGCTGGTAACCTGTCAAAACGGTTCAACCTGCCGAATTTGCGTTTCCCCCGTTATGGTTCAGCCTGTCCTCTCTGGATATCCTACCGTACATTCATGACGCCAAATTCAGTAAGGACACAGCTTGCTAGAATGCCGGATCAGCAGATGTTCCTGTTTATTTCCCGTACAGTCAGTAAAAGTACAGACACATACGGAACACCGGAGCAGATATATAGTGTCCTCCTTGCCTGCGATGTCGCTCATCTCGATGATATCATTTACGGTGACGGATATGACACGGCAAAAGAAACATTAATCACTGATGCGGGGATAAATTGTAAACTTTGCCCAAGAACAAATTGCAGCCATCGGGCTCATGCATTAATACATCCATTAACCAGAAATCAGGAACAAGATTAGATATAGACTTTAATCGCATTGGATGTGCATAAATACTATGTTTATGTAGTAAAAAACTGGATTTTCCTTAAGTTGCTCCAACAAATAGGACACTAGTATGAGCAATCTCGTACTTATAGCCGAAAACGAGACGAATATTATTGAAAGCCTGTCATTCCTTTTGAAGAGGGCAGGCTATGAAGTCGCTGTAGCCCTGAATGGAGCAGAGGTTTTGGAAAAGATACATGAGCTCAGGCCCAAAGTGGTTATCCTGGATGTAATGATGCCCGAATATAATGGCTTTGAGGTATTGGAAAAATTAAACTCAGACCCGATTTTCCAGACAACAAAATTTCTTATGCTCACTGCAAAAGGGCAGGAAGCGGATAAAAACAAGGCCATGGAGTTGGGAGCAGACAGATATATAACCAAACCATTCTCGAATAAGGAAGTAATTGATTGTGTAGAGGAACTGCAAAGGGAACTGGCTTAACGTGAATGACAACAACAAGCTCGAAGAGCTCTCCTTCCTTCTGCCTGTTCTGGGAATAATTCTGTTCTCACCTATGCTCCTGATGATCTTTGATAACCACATCACTATCTTTGGAATACCGTTTCTTCATATTTACCTCTTCACCTGCTGGCTGGCCCTGATATATGTCAGTTATCGCTTGACGCGCCTCCTGCCCGTTACAACAAATCCTGTAGACCAGCCTCGTGAAACTGAAGAAGCAGTCTTCAAAGATATAGATATGAATGCTTGATCGATGTTTGGTGTTACTTCTGCAATCATAGCTTCAATCACTTTCCTGACATTATTATTCGTAATAGCCTATGTCAGCAACCTGAAGCAGTCGCATCGGGTGCGCGAACTCATTAACACCCCGGTCGTATACACTCTTTCCCTGACAGTATATTGTACATCATGGACCTTCTACGGTGCCGTAGGAACCGCAGCCGTTAATGGCCTGGAATTCGCAACTATATATCTGGGGCCTACATTGGTATTCCTTGGTTGGTGGTTTATTCTGCGGAAGCTTGTTCGCATCAGTAAAACTCACAGGCTGACTTCCATTGCCGACTTCATATCATCCAGATATGGAAAAAGTACCAGCCTGTCAGTCCTCGTTACATTAATGGCTGTAATTGGTACAACTCCTTACATAGCATTGCAGTTGAAGGCGATATCTACAAGCTTTCAGGTTGTCAGTGAGGCTTCTCAGGGGTTCCCGGATTACCTTTCAGGCCATACTATAATTTCAGATACCGGCTTCTGGGTTGCACTGGTAATGGCAGCTTTTATTGTCCTCTTCGGTACCAGAAACATAGGCGCAGATGAGCATCATGCTGGCGTTGTTGCAGCTATCGCATTTGAATCGCTGGTGAAACTGTTCGCCCTTCTGGCTGTGGGCATCTTTGTAGTAACAACAATTCTCTGGGGCAATTATGACCATTTGGTTCAGAATGAAGCCAGCGCAGAAATATTAAAAAAGTTCACTTTCAAAGAAGAAAGTGGTGCCAGATGGATTACCATGCTGATACTATCGGCAGCAGCAATTATATGTCTGCCACGTCAGTTTCAGGTAACTGTGGTTGAAATTAATGACGAACGTAATTTGAGAACAGCATCCTGGCTCTTCCCGCTATACCTGTTTCTGATAAGCATATTCATTATGCCTATTGCTTATGCAGGTCTGCTTATAATGCCTGCTGGGTCTAACCCAGATGTTTTTGTGTTGACTGTCCCTCTGAAGGCTGGCGCACATGAATTGGCATTACTGGCTTTTATCGGCGGCTTTTCCTCTGCAACATCCATGATGATTGTAGCGAGTATTGCTCTGTCAATCATGTTGTCTAACCATATCATCATGCCGGTTCTCTTTCGAATTTCAGCGCTACGCCTGGAGAGCCGGAAAGATCTGTCTCAGTGGCTTTTGACAACCCGCAGATTTAGTATTCTCTTCATTCTTCTGCTGGGCTACATCTATTATCGGTATAGTGCGAAATCTAATGCATTGGCTTCTATCGGACTGGTTTCTTTTGCGGCAGTTGCTCAGTTCCTTCCTACGATTATTGGCAGTTTATACTGGAAAAACGGAACCAAACAGGGAGCGGTTGCCGGGTTAAGTCTGGGCTTTCTCGTATGGGCGTTTACACTATTGCTGCCAATTTTTGAAAGGTCCGGTTATTCTCTCGGCCTCCTGCAACATGGATTGTTTGGTATATCCTGGCTTCGCCCGGAAGCTTTATTTGGCCTGAATGACTGGGACCCGCTCGTGCACTCTCTGTTCTGGAGTTATTCAGCTAACATTGGAGCTTATATTATTGTATCTCTGTGCTTTAATGCTAAACCACTTGAACGCTTGCAAAGTGCTCTTTTTGTTGACGCCTTTAGGCACTCTCAGGTTAGGGAAGCGAGATACTTTAAGCGCTCGGCCGCAGTAGAAGATCTGCTTGACCTTACAACCCGAATACTCGGAGCAGCAAAAGCTGAAGATCTCTTTAGGCAATTTGCGGAAACTCAGGGAGAAAAAGGGTTGCCCGAACCATCTCCTGAATTAATCGCATATGTAGAGCGTCATCTTGCGAGTAGTATTGGTGCTGCCTCGGCAAGGGTAATGGTGTCGAGAGTTTCAATCGGTGAAACAATAAGTCTGGAAGAGGTTATTGAAATACTGGATGAAACTCAGCAGGTAATCGAATATAGCCAGCAGCTTGAGCAGAAGTCCAATGAACTCGAAGAGGTAGCAAGTCAGCTGAGAGAAGCAAACACTCAACTTAAGCATATGGATAAGCTGAAGGATGATTTTCTGACAAGGGTAAGTCACGAGTTGAGAACCCCGATGACATCTATTCGCTCATTCTCTGAAATACTTCTTCAGGAAAAGGAAATAGAAACTGATCAGCAGGATCGTTTCCTGAATATTATTGTATCCGAAAGCCAGCGTCTTACCCGCCTGTTAGATGAAATACTGGATATAAGCCAGTTGGAAGAGGGGCATGGTGCCTGGAAAGACAGCCATATTAACCCGCATCGTATTCTTAAGGAAGCAATTGCATCTTCATTTGGAAGTGCCCATGCAAAAGGTGTCGATATAATAGATGACACTTCAGTAAAGGCATTTTCAACCATTGGTGATTCTGACCGCCTGATGCAGGTTTTCATAAATCTGATATCGAATGCCATAAAATTTAACAATAATGAAAATGCATATGTCAGGATTTCCAGCGAAACTGATAAGGAAACATTTACTGCAACTGTGACCGATAACGGTCCGGGTATTGCGAGTGAAGACCATGAGCTTATTTTCTCTAAATTCGAGAGAAAGTGGGAAAATGCAGATGGTAGCGGTTTGGGATTGGCTATCTCCAGGCAAATTATAGAGAGAATGGGCGGGAAAATACAGGTGCAGTCAAAGCTGGGAGAAGGGGCAAGCTTCCGGATCACATTATTCAGGGCAGGGGATAATGCCTGAAAATTTATAAATGAAACATTTTCATTTATTTCATTGAAGATAGCGTGAAGTAAGAGTATATTGGACTAACTGATAATACTATTTTGCCACATTGACCTGACATCTGCTTTTATGTCCTCGGGTCATAACCATATGAGCCAGCATATAGTTTCCAGGCATCTATCTCACACATTTGTAACCACTTGTAGCAGATAGGATATTGATTAGGAGCTGATTGGGAACATGATCAAATTTTGGAATTTTAGTCGAAAAAAAGCAGAACGCATAAATTCTGTATTTCTGGGCCCTCCTGGATCAGGGAAAGGAACTCAGGCTAAAATTATCCAGGAAGAATTTGGATATATTCAACTCTCAACCGGGGATATGTTGAGAGATGCAGTTGCTGCTCGCTCTGAAGTTGGCCGACAGGCTAAAGCTGTTATGGAAAGAGGTGAGTTGGTCCCCGATGAACTGGTTATCAGAATAATATCAGAGCGTATTGATGAATCTGATTGTAATAGAGGGTTTATCCTTGATGGTTTCCCAAGAACTGTAACACAGGCCGAAGCACTTGATTCTCTACTTGATGCAAAAGGGCTTAAGCTTGATGTGGTTATTGAAATGCAGGCTGAAGACCAGCCTCTGATTGAAAGAGTCGTAGGCCGGTTTACATGTACAGCATGTGGGGAGGGATATCATTCTTCTTATAAGAAGCCTGCTCAGGAAAACAAGTGCGATAAATGCGGGCAGGAAAATCAGTTTAAAAAACGTGCAGATGATACAGAAGAAACAGTGAGAGATCGTCTGAAAAACTATTATGAGCAAACAGTCCCATTGACCGGATACTATGGTGGAAAAGGGAAGCTCAAGCGGGTTGACGCCTCAGCTTCCATTGATGTAGTTGCAGCAAAAATTAAAGACATCATGCAGAATGTACTGACAATTAAAGCTGCATAAAATCATATATCCAGTTTCTGTGAAGCAAGGGCTATTCCGTCTTCATCACAATAAACCCACATACCTGGCTCAAACTTCGCTCCACCGAAACTGACAAGCAGGTCAACACCACCTGTACCATTTTTTGAAGCTTTAGCAGGGTTGCTACCTAGTGCTTTAATACCAAGGTCAATTGTTCTCAACACGCTTACATCTCTGACAGCACCATTTATGATACAACCAGCCCAGCCGTTATCAACTCCAAGGGCCGCATTCATGTCGCCCAGTAGAGCAACATCCAGAGAACCAGCTCCGTCAACGACAAGAACGGCTCCTTCACCTGGAGACATCAGTAGTGATTTAAACAGGGCATTATCATTTTCGCACCTCAATGTTCTGACGGGCCCAAAAAAGCGTTTAGTACGGCCATAGTTACGAAATTGGGTTGAACATCCCTGCAATAGAGAGGGAAATTCATCAAAAAGGTCAGCAGTAGTAAAGCTCATATTTCGTGATACCTGTAAGTTTGATCTATTTGTACGCTGGCAAATTAATTCCAGCCGAAAAAGTTTGTGTCAGGACCGGCTAATCTGGTCCTGACCTTAGCATTCAGAGTTTTCAAAACTATTTAGCGGAAGTCTTTTTTTCCAGTCTTTTTGCATGAAGGATAGGCTCTGTATAGCCTGAAGGTTGTTTAGTGCCTTCAAATACTAGTGCACATGCAGCTTCAAACGCAATGCCATTAAAGTCTGGTCCCATTGGTTCATAATCCGGATCTGCACGATTCTGCCGATCCACAACGGCTGCCATACGGTGCATTGTCTCTATTACATGCTCTTTCGTTACAACGCCATGGTGAAGCCAGTTTGCCAGATGTTGACTGGAAATACGAAGTGTTGCGCGATCCTCCATAAGCCCTGTGTCATTGATATCAGGAACTTTAGAGCAGCCCACTCCCTGATTGATCCAGCGAACAACATAACCAAGTATTCCCTGGGCATTATTGTCCAGTTCCTCCCTGATATCTTCTGGAGACCATTTAAAACTACTGGAAAGAGGTACTGTCAGAAGATCTTTAAGAGAGGCTTTCTCACGGTCTTTGATACGTTCCTGTACTGAAAAAACATCAATTCGGTGATAGTGGGAAGCATGTAGTACTGCAGCGGTTGGTGACGGTACCCATGCAGTATTTGCTCCTGCTTTCGGGTGTCCTGCCTTTTGCTCCAGCATATCGGCCATCAGGTCAGGCATAGCCCACATACCCTTGCCAATCTGCGCCTTTCCTGGGAAACCACATTTCAGGCCAACTTCCACATTGCGATTTTCATAAGCCTGTATCCACTCTGAGCTTTTCATCGCTCCCTTGCGGATCATAACACCAGCCTCCATAGAGGTGTGCATTTCATCGCCAGTGCGATCAAGGAATCCTGTATTAATAAAGAATACACGAGATTTAGCAGCACGAATGCATTCCATCAGGTTGACAGAGGTACGGCGCTCTTCATCCATAATCCCCATTTTAAGAGTATTTTCAGCAAGTCCTAGCGCAACTTCCACCTGGCCAAACAGTTCACTGGAAAAAGCGACTTCTTCAGGTCCATGCATTTTAGGCTTAACAATATAGATAGAGCCTGTTCTGGAGTTTCTTATGCCTTTATCTGTGGTTTCTGATTTTTTCAGGTCATGTAAGGCAATGAGCGAGGTAATCATACAATCAAGAATACCTTCAGGAATTTCCTGCCCTTCAGCATTAAGTACTGCAGGAGTAGTCATCAGGTGTCCAACATTACGCACAAGCATCAGGCTGCGTCCGTGAAGTCTGACTACGTGACCATCAGGAGACGTGTATTCCCTGTCAGCATTAATCGCACGCGTAACTGTTTTTCCATTCTTTTCAAAGCTGTCCTGAAGATCACCCTTCATTAAGCCAAGCCAGTTTCTGTAACCAAGAACTTTGTCTTCGGCATCAACAGCAGCAACACTGTCTTCAAGGTCCATAATGGTTGATAGTGCAGCTTCCAATTGGATGTCAGCAATATTCGCTGGATCATCTGCTCCAATTGGGTGATCGGAATTTATGATAAGTTCAATATGAAGGCCATTGTTACGCAGTAGAATAGAGCTTGGCGCTCCCGGTATGCCTTTATATCCAACAAATTGCTCAGGATCTTTCAGGCGAACAATATTGTCATCAATCAGTATATCCAGCCCATCGCCATCAACTGCGTAGCCAGTAACATTCTGGTGGCTCCCAAGAGCCAGTGGAGCGGCATCATCAAGAAAGTCCTTGGCCCAGCTTATTACCCGAGAACCACGTTCAGGATCATAACTTGCTTTTGCAGAGGTTTCAAAAGGAATAGCATCTGTGCCGTAAAGTGCATCATAAAGGCTCCCCCATCTTGCATTTGCTGCATTCAGGGCATAACGCGCATTAAGTACAGGTACAACAAGTTGCGGCCCGGCTAAAGTCGCAATTTCTGCATCTACATTGCTGGTGTCGATTGAGAACGCCTCTCCTTCATCCTGAATATAGCCGATTTCTCTTAGAAATAATTCATAGCTTTCTATATCTCTGGGATGTTC
The DNA here is from genome assembly GCA_050633205.1 of Methyloligellaceae bacterium. GTDB lineage: Bacteria > Pseudomonadota > Alphaproteobacteria > Rhizobiales > CBDHHC01 > CBDHHC01. Next base: position 32,474 of record JBOEGA010000070.1, read on the forward strand.
TCTGTGCTCAATTTCCCATTTATTAATCTGGCTCTGGAGATCTGTGCGTTTAGCTAATAATGTTTGGTTCTTGGGGGCAAGGTCACTAACGATATTAGCAAGGCCTTGCCAGAAGTCGGTAGAAGAAATGCCCGTACCGGAAAGAGCATCATTTTCAATAAATTCATGCAGGCGAGTATCTATTTGTAGTCCAGAAACTGTTATACGTTCCGACATGGTATTTAACCTTTTTATATTTTAGATATCTGATTGGACGGCGCGGGGGAGGGGGAATCCGCCATTCTGCTTTTGAGGTCGTTTCGCAAAATTGATTATTCTCAATTTCATTCCTCAAACTAATTTAGTGGAAGTATCAATAAGACCGTAACTCTGATTTATCAGGTCTGCAATAGAAGCAGTACTCTCACAAAACGAGGGCCATGGAAATCCATAACCCTCGCTTTGAAATATTAGTAGTTCTATATATTAGAACTGCTCTTCTTCTGTAGAACCAGTAAGAGCTGTAACTGAAGACTGGCCGCCCTGGATGCAGGTTGTTACTTTGTCAAAGTAACCAGCGCCAACTTCTTGCTGGTGGCTTGAGAAAGTGTAACCTTTATCAAGATCAGCGAATTCTTTTTCCTGAAGCTTAACGTAAGCAGTCATGCCTTCTCTTGCATAACCGTGAGCAAGATCAAACATTGAGTGCCACATAGAGTGAACGCCAGCTAGTGTAATGAACTGGTACTTGTAACCCATTGCACCAAGCTCACGCTGGAATTTGGCGATAGTCGCATCGTCAAGATTTTTCTTCCAGTTGAATGAAGGTGAACAGTTATAAGCAAGAAGCTGATCAGGGTACTCTTTGTGGATCGCATCAGCAAACTGCTTAGCTTCTTCAAGGCAAGGAGTAGCAGTCTCACACCAGATAAGGTCAGCGTAAGGAGCGTAAGCAAGGCCACGAGAGATAGCTTGCTCGATGCCAGCTTTCACGTAATAGAAGCCTTCAGACGTTCTTTCGCCAGTGATGAATTCTTTATCATAAGGATCAATATCAGTTGTGATCAGGTTAGCCGCGTTCGCATCAGTTCTGGCCATAAGAACAGTTGGAACACCACAAGTGTCAGCAGCAAGACGAGCAGCAACAAGTTTTTGTACAGCGTCTTGTGTAGGAACAAGAACCTTACCACCCATGTGGCCACATTTTTTAGCAGAAGCAAGCTGGTCTTCGAAGTGGAAGCCTGCAGTACCAGCTTCGATCATCGCTTTAGCAAGTTCGAATGCGTTAAGAACGCCACCGAAACCAGCTTCCGCGTCAGCTACGATTGGAGCGAAGTAGTCAATTTGCTCAGATTCTGGAGTGTCTTTAGTCCACTGGATCTCGTCAGCACGAGTGAATGCAGCGTTGATACGCTTGATTACTGCAGGAACAGAATCAACAGCATACAAGGACTGGTCCGGGTACATAGTCATGCTAGTGTTTGCATCCGCTGCAACCTGCCAACCTGAAAGGTAAATAGCTTTAACGCCAGCTTTAACCTGCTGAACAGCCTGACCACCTGTAAGAGCACCAAGACAGTTGATATAGTCTTCAGTGTTTACCTGATTCCAGAGTTTCTCAGCGCCACGGCGAGCAAGAGAGTACTCAGGAGTAAAAGAGCCGCGAAGATTTACAACATCTTCAGCTGTGTATCCTCTTTTTACGTTAGCCCAACGTGGGTTTGTTGCCCACTCTTTCTCTAACTCAGCAATCTGTTCTTGTTTAGTTGACATATTCTGTATTCCTAACTTCGTATTACGATTCATTTGTTCGTCGGATGAAAGTCCCTGCGTAAAGAGTCTCTCCTTCGAACAAACTTGTATTCTGCCCCTCCTGACCAATCAAGACTGCTCTCTGGGGGACAATTCGTCCCAGGATGGAGAAGCCTTGCTCTGCGAGGCCAGTAGAATGGAATGCTTCAAGGACCTCTTTGGGCTTACGTCCGAAGAGAGTTATTCCTTCTTCCTGACAAGCTTCAAAACTTGTAATTTCAGTAGAATGACGACCTTGAGTTAGCATACCCGAACTCCTTTAAAAAAACCTTCATGTAAAGATTTGACAAGACGAGTAAATTTGCAAGACATATTATGGTATTGTATTGTAAATGATGTAAAATCTTTACAGGAATTTGAAGAGTAATTGTAAATTATGTCAAGAAACAGTACAGAAGATCAGGCTCCGAAAATTGGTGGGAAAATTCGACAACTCCGCCGCCAGCGTGGTATGAGCCAGGCTCAGCTGGCTGGTGAGCTGGCTATTTCTGCTAGCTATCTCAATCTGTTAGAGCATAATCGTAGAAAAATAACAGTCCCTCTTCTGTTAAAGTTAGCGCAAAAATTTGGTCTGGAAATCAGTGACTTGTCAGATAGTGATGAGGCGAGACTTTCAGGTGATCTTATGGAAATGTTCAGTGACCAGATGTTCGGGGAAGTAGACATTACCAATCACGAAGTTCGTGAATTGGCAAACTCAAGCCCGACCATCGCTCGCTCAATGCTCCAGCTATATGACAGCTATCGGAGTTCTCTGAACGATTTTTCATTAACTCAGGCCAGTAATTTTCCAAAACACGAGCTTCTTGCAAGTGAACAGATTTCAGATTTTCTTCAGGCAAATGCTAATTATTTCAGTGAGTTAGAAGAAGTGGCTGCTCGTGTAAGAAGTAATCTTGACCCTTCTGCACAGTCAAGTTTCGAGTCCATGTCCAGTTATATTCTCAACGTTTTCGGAGTAAGAACCAGTATTGGCCCTCTCCCGGAAAACATGAATCAACGCATTTCCGAGGGTGGAGAAAAGTTTACCATATCTGAAACTCTCCCATGGGAGAGCCGCCTTTTCCATCTCGCCACCGCTATAGCCAGGGTATCTGCAAAACCAGAAATAGATAAACTCGTTGAAAAAGCTGGATTTTCTCATGAGGAAATAGAAAAGTTGGCGAGAAAGAACCTGGCAAGTTACGTCGCCGGTGCACTGATTATGCCCTATGAAATATTCCATACAACCGCTCGGGAAATGCGTTACGACCTTGAAAGACTCGCCCAGCGATTCGGTGTCAGCTTTGAGCAGGCTTGCCATAGATTAACCACTTTACAGAAGCCGGGAATGACAGGAATTCCCTTTCATTTAATACGCACAGATATCGCAGGAAATGTCTCAAAACGCTTCTCAATGTCTGGTATTCAAATCCCGCGGCATGGTGGCGCATGTCCTCGCTGGAACGTATATGAGGCCTTTTTACAGCCGGGCAGGATCATGATTCAGATATCTGAAATGCCTGACGGGAATCGGTATTTCTGTATTGCCCGTACTATGACCAAGGGTGAAAACCGCCATAATGCCTCTTTAAGGCATCTTTCAATTGGTTTGGGGTGTGACCTCAGCTACGCTAAGCAACTGGTTTATTCTGACGGTCTGGACGTTGATAATCCTACAAAGGTAGTCCCTATCGGTGTCAGTTGCCGTATATGCCCCAGAAAAGACTGTAGTGTCAGAGCCTTCCCTGGGCTAATCGCTTAAACTTGTGGTGATTAGTAAATTATCTTTATTACCAGAGACTTAGCTGTATGCGAGATACAGAAGGAAGCAACCCAGCACCCAGCGGTAAATCACATATGGTAAAAAGCTGAAATGTTTAACAAGCTTCATCATGAACATCATGGTCAGGATTGCTGAGAAAAATGTCAGACCGGCCGCGTAAAGATCGGTAGCAGGGATCGTCTGTCCGGCTGAATAAACCTGATAGGATTTATAGATACCAGCCCCGGCAATTGCAGGCATACCAAGCAGAAATGAGAACCTCAGGGCATCGGCACGGTCATAGCCGAGTGCTCTGGCGGCTGTTGTTGTTATGCCTGAACGGCTGGTGCCGGGAATAAGTGCCAGCGCCTGCGCAAAACCTATGATAATCGCTGGATTCATGCGCATATCGCCGAGAAAACGTATGCGTAGTCCGTAACGGTCAGTCACGAATAGTAACGTTCCATACACAATTGCGGTCCATCCAATCACCTCGAATGTACGCAGATTCTCCAGGACGTTCAGTTTCTCTAAAGTTATACCGATAACAATGATAGGAAGGCTGCCAACAATGATATACGAAGCAAGGCGGCTCTCATCTGTCCACTTGCCCATTAATAATTCTATCCCCCCCTTTATCAGACGCATCACATCTTTCCAGAAATATACCATGATTGCGAATAGTGATCCGACATGTACCATTACATCAGTTGTCAGGCCCTGATCGGCCCAGCCTGTAAATTTTGGTACGAGAATGAGGTGACCGGATGAAGAAACCGGCAGAAATTCCGTAATCCCCTGTACGATTGCAAGAACGATAATATTTAATAGTTCCATGACGCCCCTGGCATCTCTTGAAGATGAGATGCTTTCCTTATAATTGTTATGATCTGTAACTCAGGTGTATAGCTTTATGGTTATGCGTTTTTATGACTTGTTCCATTTTAGATGCCGCATTATACCTCAATCAATTATAATACACATAGCTTGTTTTAATAGAGTATTGGATATAACAATACAACAGAACCATGCTTACACTGATCCACTATCCACTATGCCCTTTTTCCCGTTCGGTCAGGTTATGCCTCGCTGAATTTGGAATAGAAGTAGACCTGCAGGAAGAAAAGCCGTGGGAATGGCGTCAGGACTTTCTTGAGATAAATCCGTCCGGCATGTTGCCAGTTCTTCTTCTCGATGAAAAAACAGCCATATGTGGTAGTTACGCAATCTCCGAATATTTAGCTGAAACTGCTGTTAAGCTCCATGGTGGAGGCCGGCGTTTTGAATGCTTCCCTGGAGAAGCCGGGCAACGTGCCGAAGTCAGAAGGCTGGTTGACTGGTTTCATGGAAAATTCAGTATCGAAAGCAGCAGGCACATTCTGGAAGAAAAAGTATACTCCCGGTACAAAACAGCATCCTATGATATTGATATTACAGTCGTTCGCGCAGCTCAGGAAAACCTGCGTTATCACCTTAGATATGTTGGCTATCTTGCTGGCAGGCGTAACTGGCTTGCCGGTTATGATATGAGCTTTGCAGATCTGGCAGCAGCAGCTCACTTTTCTGCAATGGACTATCTGGGAGATGTTCCCTGGAACGAATGTGAGCCGGCAAAAACCTGGTATACTCGTGTTAAATCCCGCCCTTCATTCAGAAGTCTGTTGTCAGAAAAGATACCGGGAATAGCACCGGCGGAAATTTATTCAGATTTGGATTTTTGAAGCTTCTCGGCTTTGATGGCTTTTATACTGCCCGATCCTTTCAAATTTATAGGCAATAAACCTATGGCCGAACTGACAGAATTAAAAGAACAGATAATCTCTACAGCTAAAGAAAATGGTTTTGATACCATTCAGTTTACCCTGCCTGACTCTATACCCCAGGCACCTGAATATTTGAGGTCCTACCTGGAAAATGGCTATCATGGCGATATGGATTGGATGCTTGAAAATTCGGATCGGCGCTCAAATCCGAAAATACTCTGGCCCGAAGTAAAGTCTGTCATTGTGCTGGGGATGAACTATGGACCGGAAAATAATCCGCTGGATGATCTCGATAAAAAGAATAACGGGTTAATTTCGGTCTACGCCAGAGGCAAAGACTACCATAACATTATAAAAAAGAAGCTGAAAATTGTAGCTGGCTGGCTGCACCGTGCAACAGGAGAAGAAGTTAAGGTCTTTGTTGATACAGCTCCGGTTATGGAAAAACCTTTGGCTCAGGCTGCCGGTGTCGGATGGCAGGGCAAGCACTCCAATCTGGTTTCCCGGCAATATGGTTCCTGGTTGTTTTTGAGTTCAATATTCACGACTGCTGATATCCCTCCCGACCAGGCTGAGAAGGATCATTGTGGTTCTTGCCGAAAGTGTATGGATATCTGTCCGACAGATGCATTCCCTTCGCCATATACCCTGGATGCAAGAAAATGCATTGCCTATTTAACAATAGAGCATAAGGGGCATATAGGTAGAGAATATCGGGAAAGTATCGGCAACCGGGTTTTTGGCTGTGATGATTGCCTGGCAGTATGTCCCTGGAATAAGTATGCCAGACAATCTTCTGAAATGCGTTTTAGGGCACGGGCAGAAACCAGCAATCCTCCATTGGCAGAACTGCTGACTTTATCTGATGCAGAATTCAGGGAACGCTTTGCCGGAACACCCGTAAAAAGAACGGGTAGGGTACGTTTTTTAAGAAATGTACTTATTGCAGCGGGTAATTCAGGTAAGATGGAATTATTGCCGGAAATAATGACTTTATTGCTAGATGAAGCGGCACTTGTTAGGGCTATGGCTGTTTGGGCATGTAGTCGAATCATGCCACCATCAGATTTCCTCGAACTTCGTGAGAAAATGAAGTCGAAAGAAAAAGATGAGAATGTATTATCTGAATGGGCTGATGCCTCGGGAAGCATGGACCGGGGTACTGGCGCACACGATGTATAGGGTGCATTCACGATTGAGCTGGAAGGGACGTGTGTTTTGAAAAGTTTGTTTTGTTTTGGTTTGGGATATTCTGCGAAATTTCTGGCGCACCAGCTCGCCAAAAAAGACTGGAAAGTTACAGGAACCGCAAGAACCCAGAGCGGCGTCCGGGAAATAACCAGACTTGGATATAACGGCTTGCAGTATTCGGGGTTGGAACACTCTGAAGAGATTGCTGAAGCGCTTGAAACAGCAACGCATATTCTTATTTCAGCAAGCCCTGCGGCGAATGGCGATCCTGTTCTTGCTCATCATCTGAATGACCTGAACCCAGCAAGGTTGCATTGGATAGGTTATCTGTCGACAGTCGGCGTTTATGGAAATTGGGATGGTGCATGGGTAGACGAAACAAATGAGACACGTCCGGTATCCCAGAGAAGCAGCTATCGGGTAGAAGCAGAAAATAAATGGCTGGAAGTTTTTAATATGTATAACCTTCCGGTCCATATATTTCGTCTGGCGGGCATATACGGTCCGAACCGTAATGCTTTTGTAAAGCTGCAGAATGGCACTGCCAGAAGAATAGTTAAGCCGGGACAGGTATTTAACCGAATACATGCGGAGGATATTGCAGGTGTTCTTGAAGCATCAATACGCAAGCCAAACCCGGGCAGCATATATAACGTTGCCGATGACAAGCCATGCCCCCCGCAAGAGGTTGTTGCTTATGCTGCTGAATTACTGAATATGGAACCCCCGCCCCTTGTTGCATTCGAAAAGTCGGACTTAAGTCCCATGGGCAAAAGTTTCTACGGTGAAAATAAAAGAGTAAGTAATAGCAAAATCAAAAGTGAGCTGGGGGTTACTCTGAAATATCCGACCTTTAAAGAAGGCCTGAATAATATTTGGAAGTCATTACCCTCCAATTGATCCTTTCTATTCACTTTTGAATTCTGGTTCAGCTTACATTCAGATGCCCTCAATCATAAGAGGCCATATTGTATTATGTATAGAAGCAGGCTCTTGAAGGGGAAACTGGGAGTATGTCCTTACATTTTAAAAAGTGTATCACAGCATTTACTACTATATTGCTTTTGTTGGCCGGAAATTCCTCTCTGGCAATAGCCGAAAACAAGCGTGCAACAATATTGCTGTTGCTTCAGCCACATAAAGCTTCAGGAGAAAGATGGGACCTTGGTCAGGGCGCTGACCCGATGATTTGCCTGAAACACGGTTGCTATACGGGGCGTGGCTTTCTGGCTCCTGCCAAATATTATAAAGGTACAAAAGCATTCTTACCGGCAGTTCAGGCGAGAGCTTGTCGAAATAGTCTGACCTGCGTGTATCGGAAAGTAACAATTCCGGTAGGCAGGCAAAGCATCTGGCCTATAGACCATGATGTTTTTAATAGTGACAGGATGCAGAAAAGCAGCGCTAATCTGGATTACACTTGCAGAATAGAAAGTAAACAGTTGCAATGTTCGGAGGGAATATTCACCAGAGAATATTCAATGTGGATTGTTCCTGAAGAGGTGGCTGACCAGGCTGGCAGGAAAGCTCTGGATTATGCACTCTTTAAAGGTCTGTATGAAGCAAGACAGAAGAAAATGAGAACGTTCATTAAAAGACAGTATCAGCAGCTTTCATCTACTGTAGAACAGTTTTTCCATTCAGTTCTTGACCGGCCAGTTCCCCGAAAATGTTTTTCAGATCCTGAACTTATAGTTGAGGCGCTTTATATTAGCGGAATTTTTGATAGCCAGAAGCGGGAGTCCTCCTCCTATATCAGACAGTTCATAAATGCGGAGTACCAGAAGGAAGACCATGTGGAGAATACGCTCTCTTCTGGAAAATTCTGGAAATTTCATGATGGCTTGAAGAAGTTGGAGACATACACCGAAGTGGATAATTATAGAATAATACCACATCAGAAGGGACTTAAATTAATAACAGAAGGGGAGAGTACAACCCTGATGATAGGTGGTGATGTTAGATCCAGAACTGAAAATGCACTTGCTGCCTGCATCACATCAGAAAAAATAGCTTCAGATAATACCCGCTGAATCCCGGCACCGGCTCAGTCCGGCTGGAGCTTTTATAGTGTGATAAATACAACCCCTGTTTTTTGTTTGTCTGTCATCAGGTGACGGCACCTGTGTTAAATAATACAGTGCGCAGAAGCTTCTTGTAAAACAGCGTATTGGATGAATATGAAACATTGGAAATTGGCTACGGTCTTGCTGGTGGTAAGCTTTATAGCAACACTGGTATGTATCTCGGCAGCAGCTCAGGTTTGGAACTATGTCTACCCCAGAGCTATTTTTATAAACAGCGCCTGCTTTTTTGGCCTGTCGTCACTGTTTTTATTCCTCACGATACTATTTCTTGATGATTTATCCGTTTGGATTGGTAAAAGAAAATCTGTCTGGTACAAAACAATTCTGTCTCTCTCCTTTTCCCTTGTTTTTACGGCTATGATGGTGGTGGCTCTGTATACAGGAGCAGTCGGCAGTTATACTTTATCCCGCCTTTCAGTCTGCGGTTTTAATAAACTGGAAAGTATCTGTACAAAAACAGTATCAGAACTGTCGGAACAGGAGCTGGTTTCGATGAAATATGATTTTTACTATCATCTTTCATTTGAGAATAATCCTGATATTTCTTCGGTGTTATTAGCAATTGGTTTTAAAAAGCCTGAAGGATAAGTGAAATTCTTTGAAACATGGGTTAAACTTATCTTAGCTCTGAAACACTAAAGATTTTCGCCTTAATTATAGGTTAAGCTGAATATACTTGAATAGACTATACTGGGACCTTATATGCGAAACTGGTCCAATTTCTGATTAAGGCACAATGCTGCTTAGGTTGTGCTTATATAATTGGACTTGTTAATGGTCGCTATAATAGGACTTTTGCAATGTCACGAATATCTCTGCTGAATAACCCGCTGCTTTTGGGGTTTGAAGAAATTGAAAGGGCTCTGGATAAGGTTTCCAGGACCGCCGAAGGTTACCCTCCTTACAACATCGAGCGAATTCCCGGTGATGATGGAGATGAAGGAATTTTAAGAATTACACTGGCAGTTGCCGGTTTTAGAAGAGACGAACTCGAAGTCACGGTAGAAGACAGGCAATTATATGTTCGGGGACGTCAGGTAGATGAAGGTGAAAAACACTATTTACATCGCGGAATAGCTGCGCGGCAGTTTCAGCGAACATTCGTTCTCGCAGATGGTATTGAAGTAATAGGTGCTGATTTGGAAAACGGATTGTTAACGATCGACCTAACAAGGCCAACAGCGGAAGCTTTGGTACAAAAGATTGAAATTTCGCAGAATGACTAGCTCATTATGTCTCTGAAGCTTCAACTTTTGTAAGTAAGATTTCTGTATAATGGTCATCAGGGTGGCGCTACAGTCTGCATTGAAATGCAGACGACATAAAGTAAAGAGGAGTTTGCCATGGAGCATCAAAAAGAACTTGATATGACAAATGCCGATATGAGTTCAATTGAATTCGCTCATCTGGGTGGTGGTGAAGTTGCTTACATTAAAGAGCTTACATCAGATCAGGCAGTGGAAATGTTTCCAACTATGTCTGGGGCTGATTTTCCAGCCGGAATTCCGCTCTTTGTCCTTCATGCTGCAGATGGAACGCCTCTGTCAATAGCAGATAGCTTGTCAGGTGCTATCGGAGATGCACTTGAAAACGATTTGGAACCTTTAAGTTTGCATTAAGCATATTTTCGGTTCAGGCAGAAACGCCGGACTTCACCAGTTTCGCATAAGCACAAACTGGTGAAGACAATAATAGAAAAACAGTGGAAATCGATATTCGGTTTCCAGTACCCTTCTTTTCATTTTCCATGATAACAAAATAAAAACCCTCCTTCGTGCTAAAGGAGAGCTTGTACAAAATCTTTGGATTGCTGTATCAGGCAGCGTGTGATGCTGCTGGCTCAGTTAGAACTGAGTACAAAGCTTCTTTTTTTGTAGAGCTTCTTAGTTTTTCCAAAGCAGTAGGTTCTCTGAGTAGCCGGGAAATTCTGGCGAGTGCTTTGAGATGGTCAGCGCCGGCACTTTCCGGAGCTAATAATAGAAATACCAGGTCAACAGGTTCTGAATCAACAGATTCAAAATCAACTGGAGTTTCCAATTTTGCAAATACACTTACAATGCTTTCTATACCGGCTAGTTTTCCATGAGGTATGGCAACCCCGTTTCCAACACCGGTAGAACCCAGTCGCTCACGTTGAAGCAGGGTATCAAAGATATCTCTCTGGTCTGCTCCGGTAAGCTCTGCGGCACTTAAAGAAAGCTCCTGAAGTATCTGCTTTTTACTGTTCGCCTTCAGAGAAGGTATGATCCCGTCAGGAGTAATCATATCACCTAGATCCATGATCAATTCTTTCTATCAACAATACACTGGCAAGCTACCCAATATGCTTGCCCTATTACATCGCAGCAGCATCATTATTATTCTGGCCTCATGGCCAGTTTGAAAATTGATATTATTCAGCTGCTTTTTGATTGTCGGCAGGGTCTATCCAGCCGATATGTCCATCTGGACGTTTATAAACAATATTGATGTTGCCGTGTTTGGCATTGCGAAATACCAGAAACGATTGATTGGCAACATCAAGTTCCATGACCGCATCTGAAACAGACAGTTCATGGACATCTAGCTGTGTCTCGGCAACAATTACAGGAGCATCTTCTTCATTACTCTGATCCTCAACCTCATCCTGCTCAGGCTTAATCATATAATCAATGGCATTAATGTTACCGGCTTTTTTTCTGTCGTGACCGGAATTATGTTTTTTCAGACGTCTTTTATAGCGTCTGAGGCGCTTTTCCAGTCTTTCAGCTGCTTCATCCACACTTGCATATGCATCACTGGAAGAACCGTGACTTTGCAACAGCAGGCCTGATCGAAGCTGTATGGAGCAATCTGTATTAAAGGCCCCGCGCTCTTTTTCTATAAAAACATGTACAGATAAAGGCGCCCCAACATATTTTTCCATTGATTGCTCTAGTTTTTCAGTCACATAAGACTTAAGCGCATCACCAACATCCAAATTTTTACCGGTTATCTGAAATGTCATATTATTCCTATATTGATATGAGTTAAACCACAAGGTGACAGTTATGTAAATTCAGTGACCATATTACTATAGCCTTGCTGTACATAACACTAAAATTGATGCCCCGTTTTCTTTTAGCGTGTTACACATAAAATACATGGTAACCGGGAACTCGTTTGCAACTGGCTAATTGATATTCTTACAGCTTACCATATTTATTAAAGAAGGGGTAATCAGACATGTGTAGACCAGAATCAAATTCTTAGCGGAAACTAGTCTTCCATAATTCAGATGTCAAACATTACCGACATCATTAACTGCGGTATAATCGTAAATTCATAAGCCATAGTTAACGCTTCCTTCGATTAATCCATACACTTGATAAATTAGGAAAAAGCTGGCTGATTTGAGGCAAATTCTGAAAAAATAACATTTAACTCTGTTGCATTTTCTTTTCCCGCCGCCTTTGTACAGAAGAAGGAATGCGCATGGCCTCTCTGTATTTGGCAACGGTTCTGCGAGCAATATCAATACCTTCCTCTTTCAGCTTTTCTACGATCTTGTCATCTGACAGCACTTTGTCCACAGTCTCATGATCGATAAGCTGTTTGATACGGTATCGAACCGCTTCCGAAGAATGCGCCTCACCTGCACCCGAAGAAGCAATGGCTGAAGTGAAAAAATATTTCAGTTCAAAAATGCCGCGGTTCGTAGACATATACTTATTGGAAGTTACCCGGCTGACAGTCGATTCATGCATTGAAATCGCATCAGCTACCGTCTTCAGATTAAGAGGTTTCAGATGCTGAACACCATGTGTCAGAAACCCGTCCTGCTGCTTAACAATCTCTTCCGCAACCTTCAGAATTGTCCTGGCTCTCTGATCAAGACTTTTGACCAGCCAGTTCGCAGTCTGCATACATTCATTGATGTAGCTTTTCTCATTATCTGACCGGGCCGTACCTGAAACGGTTGTGTAATAAGTCTCATTCACAAGCACCTTTGGCAGCGTCTCGGAATTCAGTTCAACAAACCACGATCCATCCCGCTGTTGTCTGACCAGTACATCCGGAACAACCGGCTGAACTGTAACACTACCAAAGCGCAGACCCGGTTTGGGATCAAGCATCTTGATTTCAGCAATCATATCCGCCAGCTCGTCCGCATCAGGTATCAGTTTCTTCAGAGCAGCAAGATTGTGGGTTGCCAGCAGATCCAGGTTATCCAGCAATGTGGCAATAGCCGGATCATAGCGATTCTGCTCCTCAAGCTGCAGCTTCAGACATTCACTGAGTGATCTCGCAAACACGCCTGCCGGATCAAATTTCTGAACAACTCCAAGAGTTTGCTCTACAAGTTCCAGCGGAGCACCAAGCCGTTCTGCCAGGTTTTCCAGTTCTCCGCGCAGATATCCTGCATCATCCACCATATCAATCAGGTGCTGCCCGATTAACCGCATAACCGGATCGGTTACTGCAAGCGCAAGCTGCTCGGTCAGATGATCCTGCAATGTAATGAGGTCAGCAACATAGGCTTCAAGATTGGGAGCTTCATCACTGCGAACCCCGCTACCACCGGAGCCCAGGGAAGACCAGTTTGCATCCTGTAAATTCTTTGATTCAGCAGATTGCCCGGCAGCAGCATCTCCGCTTTCAGGAAACATGCTTTCCGCCTCGACATCCATTCCGCCGGTCGGGTCTTTGGTTTCCATATTGTCGGAACGGCTCAGCCAGTCATCTGTAGCCTGTAATTCCTGACCGGAGTTCTGCTGATTGTCCACTGCAGGAGCCTCTTCAGCAGCCTGCCTTGGTGCATCACCCTCTATTCGTTCCAGTAACGGGTTACGCTCCAGCTCTGTTTCCACAAAATTGCCGAGCTCAATGTTCGACAACTGCAAAAGCTTGATTGCCTGTTGCAGCTGAGGCGTCATCACCAGATTCTGGCTATGTCTCAGCTCAAGTTTAGCCGACAGAACCATGTTTAAGTCCTAATGTTGGTACGTTCATATATATACTATAGCTAACCAAACATATTGCCAAGATAGACACGACGAACATCTTCACTTTCAATAACCTGATCTGGTGTTCCTTCCATTAATACTTTTCCATCGTGAATAATATAAGCTCTGTTGGTTATCTCCAGTGTTTCTCTTACATGGTGCTCAGTAATCAGCACACCAATGCCTCGTTGTGTAAGATGCCGTACCAGCTGACTGATATCCCCGATAGCAATCGGATCAATACCTGCAAATGGTTCGTCCAGTAACATAAATGAAGGTCTGCTTGCTAACGCCCTTGCGATTTCAACCCGCCTTCTCTCACCACCGGATAGAGCAATCGCAGGTGATTTACGCAATCTCCCGATATTAAACTCATCCAGCAGGTCATTTAATTGCTGCTTTCTCTGTTTTCTGTTCGGCTCAACAAGTTCAAGAACCGCCAGAATATTCTCTTCAACAGTCAATCCTCTGAAAATCGAAGCTTCCTGAGGCAGGTATCCGATACCCAGCCTTGCTCTTCGATACATTGGCAGATGTGTAACATCATCGCCATCAATCAGGATCTGACCTCTGTCCGCTTTAACCAGCCCAGTAATCATATAGAATACTGTAGTCTTACCAGCACCATTCGGCCCCAGCAGACCAACTGCTTCTCCTCGCCTGACATTCAGGCTGACACCTCTTACAACGGGACGCTTTTTATAGCTTTTCTCTACGGCTTGTATCGTCAGAACCCCTTGGCCAGCCTGCATTTGGGCCTGGTGGGGATCTATATATTGAAAAGCCGGAGCTCCCTGTTGATCAAAATCATAATTATTCATATGCCCCTCCCGATCGAAGAAAGCATATGACTGCAGTCTGATAACGTTTTTTTCTTTTCTGACAACTGCCTATGCATGTTGCATTATCCTTATTATGATCCATGCCAATTAAAATTCGGTTGAAACCTGATACTGTCGTTTGGAAATCACAGAGTACTCTATGAAAACCGGGCGTCAAGAGAGATTCTGCTAGACATATCAAAGGGGAAAATCTGACTATTTTTGTTGTCCGGGTATGTTGAAGTTTTTTGGGGTAAATACGGCTCTGACCCGGTCCCCGCCTGTTTCAAAATCATATTTCCCGGTATTGAGGTTAATAACAAGTTTACTACCCTTCAGAACATTATCGCCTTGCGTCAGAACAACATTGCCTGAAATAACGACTATATTGGACGCTACATTAAATACAGCCTGGTCACTCGTAACATTCTGGTTGTTGGGCGTAGCAATTAACACTTTATTTTTAGCAATAATTTTTCGTATCTGGGTTCCCTGAGAAGGGCCTGCTGCCTTTGAGCTTCGTCCGCTGATTGGCGCACTTCCAACATAGTCGAGCTTTAGATATCCGGAACGTATACTGTTATCGCCGCGTTTGACTTCAACATTCCCTCTGAAAATAGCAGTTTTTTTAAGGTCAAAAATATCCAGCCTGTTTGAGGTAACATTTAACGGGTCATTACTTTGGCTGGCAAAGCTGGAAAAACTCTGAACCAGAGAGTCTGTAGGTGCACCGGCCTTTGCTTTCTTTTTGGGCCTGCGCTTTTTCTTTGTGTCTGCCGGGGGAATAAAGATACCGTTAACCCGACCGCCAGGAGGGAAATAACTGTGTCTCTTGTTCATATCGATAATAAGCTTCTGGCCGGTCAGTGAATTCTGCCCCTGTTTGACAGTCACACCATCAAGCAGGGTGACAAGTTGCTTCTCATTATCAAAAATTGAGGTCTGGGCAGTTGCCTGCTGGCCATTGGCTGTCTGGATCAGAACATTGTCCTGAGCGACAATTTCCTTTATCGACTGGCTTCCGTCTGTCTTGGTTTGTTTGCCGCCCGATTTATAATTAACTTGCAGAGAGTTTGCCTGTAAAGAAACATTGGACTGGCTGGCAGAAACTTGCCCCTGAAAAACCGCTGTCTGAATTTTATTATTAATCTGCAACAGGTTAGAGGTTATATTAATCGGCTCTCTATTATTCTGAAACATGGCTCCAGGGCCTTCTTTGGGCCGCGCCGGGCGCCTGGAAGGTGGTTTGTTATTGACCAGGCTGACACGTACATTCTTCTGAAAAGTCAGCAGACTGGCTGAAGCATCAAAAGTCAGGCCATGAGCATCAACTGTGCCGTTCGGCATTTTTACATTGACCGGTTGCTTGCTTTGAATAATCTGCGTTTTCATATTCACAGAAGCGGACAGCATTCGGGCTGTTAATCCCTTATCGGTTGCTATGTTAATGCTCTTGGAAAGGGACAGGCTTTCCTTCTTGCTGTCATACACCCCTTCAGCAGCATCCATTTTGATCCAGCCCTGATTGCTGTTTTCAGCATCAGCCTGTATTTTATGGAGTTTGACTATATTGGGTTTTTTCAGATTGGGGAGGGCATAGGCTGCCTGTACAACATATTTGCCATTTTTCTTGTCAAAACCGGAATATTTGGGGTTAAGAAGTTTTCCCGTAAAACTGGGGTCAAACGAAATAACCCCTTGCTTGCCCACACGGGCTTCAATCTTTTCCGGTATCATATACAGGCAGGCAACTGCAATTGCACAGACAGGCAAAAGCATGCGTAGCATAACAACTTTTCTGCTATGGCGCCTTGCTTCTTTAATTGCTTTGCTTCTGTCCAAATTCTGATGAGGAATCGGCATTAATTACCACCTGCACAATTAATTAGGTCCTGCCCCTGAGACTTCTAATGAGAGAAAATGTCCATATCATGCCATCCTTTCAAATCGAGGATAGCCCGGGTCGGTAAAAATTTGAAGCACTCTTCTGCAAATTGAGTTCTGTTCTCCCGTTCAAGCAGAACTTTAAGCTTTTCCATCAGTTCATGAAGGTGAAGAACATCCGATGCCGCATATTTGCATTGCTCTTCTGTAAGCTCATCTGCTCCCCAGTCAGAACTTTGCTGCTGTTTGGACATTTCAACATTCAGCATCTCTCTGCACAGGTCTTTCAGGCCATGCCGGTCCGTGTAGGTACGAACAAGTTTGGAAGCAATTTTAGTGCAGAATACGGGTTGCGTCATCACATGCAGGTGATGGTAGATTGCAGCCAGATCAAAACGTGCAAAATGAAAGATTTTCAGATTGTCTTCGCTGCACATAAGTTTTTTTAAAACAGGAGCATCATAGGCACCCTTGGCGAACTGAACGAGATGTACTTCACCGTCCCCGGCTGAGAGCTGCAATACACATAGTCGATCTCGCAGAGGGTTAAGTCCCATAGTTTCGGAATCAACAGCAATCGGCCCCGAAAATTTCAGGTCAGCAGGTAAGTCGCCTTTGTGGAGATGTATATTCATGATGTTTCATATGCTTTTAAGTTTAAGATGGGTAACCATCCGGATATTTCCAGAGAAATCAATGTAAATTGGGAATAATATCAGCGAAACAAACTATTATTCAAACTCTGACCAATAACGGAAAGAGGTACAGGACTCAAGCGCTAGTTAATATTTTGCAGTTTGGCTGGTAACAACCATCAAATGAAGGGGAAATCTCCTTTCGCTTTACCACTTACTTTGAAGAAAAAATTTGTATATAGCTCATAGTATATTCAGAGTTTAGCGGTATAAGCTGTAAGAGATAAAACAATCAGAGTAAGGCTGCCATCAGGCGCCAATGGTTATAAATTTTGTGAGGAGCACCTGTGTCTGCGTCCGGAAAAAAACAGTTAATAACAATATTCGGTGGTTCAGGTTTTTTAGGTCGCCATCTTGTTCGTGTC
>JBOEGA010000071.1:0-16958 GCA_050633205.1 Methyloligellaceae bacterium
GCGTGTCAGGCCGGACGGTTACAAAGAACCCGAGACGTAACCCATAAATAAGGTTGTGAAGCCTCGAATATAGAAAAGGCGATCCACCTAGAATAACTCCAACTGATTTGATCCTTGTTCATTTCTGCAATCGATTTAAAGACTTGATATAGAATTGTGTCATCCTCTTTGGTGATATTCATCCAATCAAACGCACACTCAAAAAAAATCAACTCTCCGTCGAGTTTTCTATCGCCCGCAACTTTTTACAGTGCTTACACGGTGTTGATGATGCAAGTTGTCATGATTTAGGCTTTGTTCTAAATGATAGAGTTTTCGAAATGGCTGCATGGAAATTTACCCTTGGGTAAAATCTGATGCCTATTGGAAACTGATCCCGTCGCAACTAATAAAACTAAAATTATCCCGATCGGTAAAGAATAGCCCTGTTTGTGAAGATATGTAGAGAATATTTACCGATCGGGATAATTTTATTGTTATTAGTTGGATATATGCTATAATTGTCCCGAACGGGAAAGAAAAACTATGGCTAAGATCAATACAATCAGGAATCTGGGCGAATTTATTCGCAAAACACGCAAAGAGCAAGGGCTGACATTGGAGCAGCTTGCGGCGGTGAGCGGTGTTGGTATTCGCTTTCTCAGTGAATTGGAAAACGGCAAAGAGACGTGCCATATTGGTAAAGTTCTGACCGTTTTATCCAACCTTGGATTAACCATGGCGGTCTATGGAGATGGTGAAGAATGAGCCGTATCCTCGATGTTTATATGCATGGTGATTTGGTCGGAAAGCTTGTCCAAGGAAAAAGAGGTGGCTTGTCCTTTGTCTATGATGCCGCCTATATCAAGGCTAGGAAATGGGCTTTATCGATTTCTCTTCCCGTGCAAGAAGAGGCCTTTGAAGGCAATCAAGTGCGGGCGTTTTTTTCAGGATTACTGCCCGATGATCTGGTGCGTCATACATTGGCAAAATATCTCGGCGTATCGGACAAAAATCCCTTTGCGCTTCTTGAAGCGATTGGCGGAGAATGTGCAGGCGCATTGTCTCTCTACCTTGAAGGAACGCCGTTTGAAAAATCCAAAGACGATGATGTCGAGATTTTAGATGATAAAAAACTCAAAGAGATTTTAGACCTTCTGAAAAGACGCCCGTTATTGGCGGGTGAAGATGGTATTCGTCTGTCTTTGGCTGGTGCGCAGGATAAATTGGCGGTTGGTTTTAAGGACGGCCAGGTAGCCTTGATTAAGGGGACAACGCCAACCACACATATATTGAAGCCGCTTATCGAACGGGTTGAGGATAGCGTCCATAACGAGTATTTCTGTATGAGGCTAGCCAAGAGTATTGGCATTGATGCACCGCATGTCGATATGTATGTAGTCGAGAGTACGCCATGTTTTCTGATTGAACGTTATGATCGCGTTATTCATGATGATGGCACAGTCACGCGCCTTCATCAGGAGGATTTTTGTCAGGCGCTCGGAATTTTGCCGGAAATTAAATATGAACGGGAAGGCGGCCCCAACATTGCGAATTGCCAAAACCTTATCAAAAGCCATGCGGCGCGTCCGGCAGTTGACCGTATAAAGTTACTGGAAAGAGTGATCTTTAATTATCTCATTGGCAATGCGGATGCGCATGGAAAGAATTTCTCATTTCTTTATCGAAAGCGTAAACCGGACTTGGCTCCGGCATATGACTTACTCAGTACAGCTATCTATCCAGACTTGTCGGATAAAATGGCAATGAAGATTGGTGGCAAATATAAACCGAATGATGTCTTCTTACGCCACTGGTATAAACTTATTCCCGACACCAAAGCTGCACAAAGAAATCTAGGTAAACAGCTCGTTGATCTTGCACATAAAACAAATGATCATGCACATGCTTTGAAAGACAGTCTTGAGAAAGAGGGGATAAAATCGGTTGTTTTTGAGAAAATTTGCGCTGTCGTTAAAAAAAATGCCGAAGATATATTCGAGCAACTCAAATAGCCATTTTAAACCAGCTTCCTGCTGAATATGCGGGACTAAAACACACGTGCCTTATGCTGCTAAAACTTCAGCTTGTGTCAAAAGACGAAGAATCTGCTCAAATCCATGCCTCATCTTACCCATAATCCCCATCGTGGAGGCCGCAAATCACTTCTATATCACGAGATAAAAAACAGGTAGTTTATTGTAGTATCTGTGTTTGCGGTCAAGCATAACTCTCGTCCGACAAGCAATCTTCCTGGATAGTGTTTCCTCAACCAAGAACCAATTTGTCCCAAACTGGAAATTTTAGTCGCCCTAAAAACCTACCAAAAATGAAAAAGCGCAATGTGCGCAATGAAAAGTGAGATTCTATTTATGTTTTGTTTGCAATTAAGCAACAGTCGTGAGGAATCGCAAATTTTTTTCCTAAAAATCGCATCGTGTAATATCAATAAGTTAACCCCGAAAAATGTCCTAAATGCTATTAAATGATGTCAATATTGTTCTTGCTATTTCCAAATATCACCCCAAACTTAATTAGAACAAACAGAGAACTTGTTTGTATTCATTATTTTTATTAGCGGGGAGTTTTAATTAAATATGGAAAATATAGATGATCAGGAACCAGGTGAGTATTACTATCTAACAACACGAGAAGCGGCCGCATTTTTGAAGATATCCCCTCGTACTCTCGAAAGATTGCGGATAACCGGAGGCGGTCCACGATTCACGAAAGTGGGAACAAGCATACGATCAAGAGTCGTATACAAAAGATCCGACTTAATTGAATGGATGGAAGGCAGATCCTTTGGATCGACTTCCGAATATGATTAAGCTTCATAATTAAGCGATCAGAAACAAGCTCAAAGCGCAAATGCGCTTTGGGTAATATGGACGCCCTAGAAAGTGTACCCAAAGTCTTTAAGGACTTTGGGTACACGGTACGCAAGGGCATTGCGCTTGTAAGATGTTGATATATAATACATAATTTACATTTTTGGTCTATTTCCTTGTGCACAAATGGAGCTCGAAATCATGTCATTTTATTGATATTAATGAGTTTTTTCGTGCACATTTGGTGCACAAGGGGTAGATGCATATGCACCTATAATAGAGGAAAAAGTGAGTATCTAGAGATATTTTGCTGCTGAACTACAAAATTATTCATGATGCGACTATTTAAAGACTTAAACAGTTTGGTTATGAAAAATGAACTGGATATTATGTCAACAATATCTCGCAATATGTTATGTCAAAAATTGTGTAAATTTATTGACATAATCACTGTGGCCAGCAGTTATATAAGTGCTGGCCAACCCCGTCCAATGGCTAGGACAACCCCGTCCAAACCCCGTCCACCCCGTCCAAAAGATCTTCCAAATAAGAGAGGCTGTTTTCTTTTCATAATCTATTTTAATTAACATAATAATTGCATATGCAATAGTATATGTGTATTTAAACACGCTCAGAGCTCTCCTCAGAACATTTCGAGAGGAAAGCCGGAATTTGTGGTATAAGTAAAAACGCGCGAAATTGATTGGTTGTTGCCAAAAAATCTCTAAAGGTGCCCAATTGTCCAACCCCGTCCACGTCCAACTGCTGGCCAGAAACCCCGTCCAAGCCCCGTCCATCTGTTCTCGGAGCATTTTATATTATGTCTAATTGAAAAACGGGCAAATTCGGATGGAGAAGCCTGATTATAAAAATAAAACTTGACAGCTAATCAGCTTACTGATTTACAAGCGCCGGACACCTGAAATGCTATGCAGTCGGTCGTCCGGCTTTTGTAATTTCAAAAATGATATTTTGACATAACCAATTGCTTAGAGGAGCCCAAGAAATTTTCTGGAATTGCCTACCTTCAGCCATTTCCAAGGCTATGCCCCACCCATCTCAATTCCATAAACCAACCAATCACTAACGTCTTTCGTGTTGTACCTGATAGCACCAGATTTGAATTTTAGATATTTCGGACCGATTTTCTTTTTACGATAGTCAACCAGTGTTGTAGGACTTAACTGCAGATATTCAGCAAGCTGCTTTGTCGTCCAAAGTGCCGGCAGTTCGATAATCAGGTAACCGTTTTTAGTTCGCATAACCACTCCTGTACAATGTGAAACATTGCATCAGTATGGCAGCAATTTAAAATCCCAGGGAGTAGCGCCAAAAGCTTGAGCGCGATTTTTTTTTGCGGACAGTTTTTCTAATATAACCTCCCCAATCGCCGCCTTTCCTGCTCCTCCAGCGCACGGAGGTTTTCCTGAAATTTCAATCCAACAAAACATTCCTGTTCGGCATCCACATAAGGCGCCTTGCCACGATTGTCGTCCTTCAAAGCTTCAAAAGCTTTGTCATTCCTCATCACGTTTGCAATGACAGCTTCAACAATCTTATCAAGTGGGAACTTGCGGACCGACTGCAGTTCTTCGAGTCGGGTCAAAGTATGTTCACCGAGCTGAATATTCAGGTAGCGAAACCGTTCTCTTGAGGAGCAGGCAGACATCTGCTCCTCAATGAGTTCCCGGATTTCTTTCTTGATGAAGATCTTGTCCCCGTCAAACATCTCGTCATAGATCTCCTGCACCAGATCATCTTTCTTCTGGATAAGCTTTTCAAGCTCGCCAAGATGCCTCTGCAATGAGATAAAGGCATCAGACACCTGCCGGGTTCCAAGCCGGATTGCTTTTCTGAACTCACATACATTAACACTATCAAGAACCTCATCAGCCTCATTCACGAGTTTCTCGCGTGCCTCTGCAATCAGAAGCATGGTCGCATAAAAGACCTTGTCCAACGCTTCAATCTTGTCCATATGCCAGGAAATCATCGGTTCCCTGCCATCCTGTTTCTGTTCTTCGTCCATGCCCCATATTCCCCTAAAAATTCAGCCCCGTGTCCCTTGCCTCTGTATTTGAGCCAACCTGATCCGCATAAAATCAAGCTTCCTCTGCATATCCTCTAAAACAGACAGGCATTCAGAAACGGCTTCGACCTCCCGTCCCTCAGCCTTCCGATTGTCGTTTGAGATTTTCAGTTTGCTATCCGCCATTAACAGAGCTCCTTGAAATACCAGAGCCCCATATAATCCGGCATATGTTTGATCCGCATCTGAAGCTCCAGATACTGGATGCCCTGAGCAGCCAGATCAGCTTTCACCGTCTCATAGGCCGTATCCGGTTCGCTTCTGAATGTCTTCGCCGCCAGGTTCCCCAGTGTGATCAGCGTATCCTCCTTCTCCTTAGCCACAGCAATCACGCGCATTTTCTCATTTGTCATGTGCATATTCCCTCTGGCACACCTTCTCCATTGAACATGAAGGTGCTAATGTCTTGAATTAATTACATAAATACTCTTTTAGAGTAAAATAACTTCATTAGAGTTTTTTTACTCTTTTGGAGTAATATCACTATTATTCGGCAAGATCAAGTAATGGCTTTTGATTATAGAAATTTGACGTCTGCACATGTAAGAGGAGCCCGTGGACTTCTTGGCTGGAGCCAGGATGACCTTGTGGAACATTCTGCTGTTTCAAAGAAGACGATTCAAAGCATCGAAAATGACGGAAAGGTGTTAGCCCGGACACTAAAGAATGTCTGCGAAGCATTCGAACAGGCTGGCATCGAATTTTTTAACAGCGATGCCCCCGGTGTGCGCCTGCATACCGACAAACAAAAAGATGAATAGTCAGAACACCTCCACAACCCAGAGTTAGTTGCAGCCCATCCCGATTTCCGTCATACACGCATCCCCAAAAACAAACAGGGAGCAAAATATGCCGAACAAACGCATCAAACCAACCCATGTCCCCGGTCCCGATGACTTCGATTATGAAACCCTCCTTGCCTCAATCAGGCAATGCCGGGATCTGATTGTGCAGTACCGTTCCGCCTGTGGCAGCCAGTCTCCGCTTCGGAATGAAAGCGATGTGCTGCTGGCTCATATGGATGCCTTTGCTTTGTTGACACCGGTGCCTGGCGCTTTAGAGAAGATTAACCCACAAACGCATCCGACAACAAAATGCTGAGAATCTGTCTTGACCTTTTGTATTTTTATATATAGAACAAACAGTGAACCGCGAGATTGTATAATGACAGGTGCAGCAGAAAAAGCACGTGATCTCAAGGCATTGCGAAAACAGATCAATGCGCTCGATTTAGGGCGCGTATGCGTGGAAGAACAGCAGACTTCTCCTGATCCGGAACATATGCTGAAACATGGTTTTCATGAATGTGTCGGGCAGGATGAACAGGATTTTTCTACAGTTCTCGGCTTTGCTCTGGCTGCTGCCGGGAGAGTGCAAAAGGACTGTAGCAAGCCTGTTCTGGTGTGTTCTCTGGCAGGTAATGCGCAGGAATATGGTGCGCTTTATCCATGTGGCTTATCAGCATTCGGGATTGATTTTGCAGATATTCTGTCAGTTGAGGTGAACAAAGAGCAGGATCTCTACTGGGTTGCGGAAGAGTGCCTGTCTTCTGATGCCTTATCGGCAGTTATTCTGACCGGAGGCTATAAGGAAAAGAGTTATGATTTTACAATCAGCCGCCGTCTGAAGCTGCGTTCTGAAGAAAGTACCGTTCCGCTTTATCTGATACGGAACTGGAAACAGTCTGATGCAACAGCAGCCAACGGACGATGGCGTATCAAACGAATGGCAAGTTCAGAGAATGCACTTGTAACCCCAGGAAGGGCTTTCCCCGGATCACCCCGGTTTCTGGTGCAACTGGAAAAGCCTGTCTCGTCATCAAATCAGGTCTGGATATATGAGTATGACGCAACGTGTGGTTTCCGTCTGGCTGCCCCACTGGCAAACAGACCGTCTCGAAAGACAAAAACAATCCGGCGCGCCGCGTGAACCTCTGGTTCTCTATCTGCCAGAAAAAGGTGGTGATCGGGTTGTGGCACTGAACCGGAAGGCCGAGAAGCAAGGCTTAAAGAAAGGCAAGCTTCTGACAGATTCAAAAGCTGTTCTGCCCGCCCTTCAGGCACTTCCAGCTGATCCTCTCAATGCGGCGCTTGATCTTGAAAAACTGGCCCGATGGTGTGTTAGGTTTGCGCCATGGATTTCTGTTGATGAGCCTGATGGCTTATGGATGGATGTCACAGGTGTACCGCACCTGTTTGGCGGTGAGGCTGCATTTCTTAAACATCTGAAACAGCATTTTAACAGACTGAACCTTAATGCACGTATTGCTATTGCCGATACACCGGGTGCAGCATGGGCCTTTGCACGATTTGGTCGGGATGTATTGTCCTGTATTCCATCCGGTCAGCAGAAACAGCTTGGCTATCATTTGCCTGTTCAGACTTTACGGATAACAGGTCAGCAGGCTGGACAGCTCTATCGTCTGGGCTTGCGTAAACTCGGGCGGCTTTATGATATATCCACCCATAATTTCAGACCGCGTTTTGGCAAACTGCTTATTCAACGTCTGGAGCAGTTTCTGTATCCATCACGGGAAACATTATCGCCACTGATCCCGGAACCGGATTACTGTTCGTCCTTTGGTTTGCCGGAACCTGTTGGACGAATTGAAGATATCAAGGCCTCTGCCGATCTCCTGATCAAACGTGTCAGCAAGCAGCTTGTCGAGGATGGCAAAGGCGCCAGCATCTTCACGCTTATTTTGCATGGCGTTAATGGCACCTGTGATACGGTTGCAATCAGAACTAGTGAAATAACCAAAAGTGAAGATCATATCTGTCACCTTTTTAAAGAACGTCTGAACAGCCTGGAAAACAGTTTCAGCAAAACACCGGAGATTGATGCCTTTTCCCTTTATGCCGATGAGGTGTCTGCGCTTAAAACAAAGCAATCAGATCTGGCTGGAAAGAATATGGATAATAGTGGTCTGCCGCATCTGATTGACAGGTTGGGCGCTCGTCTCGGAAGTAAGGCTGTCCGCAAATACAGTATCGAAGAACGACATATCCCGGAGAAAGCCGTAAGGACTGTTTCTCCAAATGAAGTTGTAAAACCTGCCAATTTTCCTCATAGCAAACGGCCAATTCTGTTATTCCCAAGACCGGAAATGATCAGAGCTATTTCAGAAGTGCCGGACTATCCACCACGACGTTTCGAATGGCGACACCGGACCTATCATGTAACAAAAGCAGAAGGCCCGGAACGCATTTCCCCGGAATGGTGGCAGTCTTCATCAAAGTTTCTGACACGGGATTATTACACTGTCGAAGATGAAACCGGCGCACGTTTCTGGCTGTTTCGGGAAGGGCTTTTCTTACGCGAAACACAGTCCCCCCAATGGTTTATTCATGGTGTGTTTTCATGATGCCTTATGCTGAACTTGTCGCCGCCAGTAATTTCAGTTTCCTGCGTGGAGCCTCCCATCCGCAGGAAATGATCCTGATGGCAAAAGCGCTTGATCTGTCCGCCATTGCCATTACCGACATTAATTCCTTTGCCGGAATCGTCCGTGCTCATAAGCAGGCAAAAGAATGCGGAATACAGTTTATTCCCGGAACGCGGCTTGTTCTGCAGGATGGTGTTGAGCTGGCTTGTCTTCCCAAAAATCGAAACGCCTATGGTCGTCTGTGTGAATTGCTGACGATGGGAAATCGTAGAGCAGGTAAAGGAGAATGTTTTCTATGGCTGGATGAGGTTCTCAGGTTTGGGGAAGAGATGGCCTTTATTTCCCTGCCATCACCGGAACATAGTTCCCGAGCCATTGAGTATCTACAGCAGCACTTCCCGAGTGATATCTATATTGGTGCCCCGCTACGTTTTGATGGTCTGGATGCAAAACGACTTGCAGAATGGGCATTGCTGTCAGATGAATTGCAGGTTCCTATGGTTGCTGTCGGAGACAGTCTTTATCATGCACCCGAACGAAGACCACTACAGGATGTTGTGACCTGCATTCGGGAAAAATGCACCATACGGGAAGCCGGGTACAAATTAAATGCCAATGCAGAACGGCATCTGAAACACCCGGATGAAATTGCAAGACTCTATCGCGGCTATGAAGATGCTGTTGCAAGAACAGTCACTATTGCAAAGCAATGCCGGTTCTCTATGGATGAGCTGCAATATGAATATCCAGACGAACCCTATGCCCCTTATCACTCCCCGCAAGAAGCTCTAACAGCATGGACATGGGAAGGCGCTAAAACCCGCTATCCTGATGGCATCCCGGATAAGGTCAGACAGAATATAGACCATGAACTGGAACTGATTTCCGAGCTGAACTATGCCCGCTATTTTCTGACAGTCTATGATCTGGTCCGCTTTGCCCGCTCCAGAAATATTCTGTGCCAGGGCCGAGGCTCTGCTGCGAATTCTTCTGTCTGTTATTGTCTCGGTATCACCTCTGTTGACCCGGCAGAAATTGATCTTCTGTTTGAACGTTTCGTATCTGCTGAACGGGATGAACCGCCGGACATAGACGTAGACTTTGAACATGAACGGCGAGAAGAAGTCATTCAGTATATCTATGAAAAATATGGACGGAACCGCGCAGGCATTGCAGCTACAGTCATCACCTACCGCTCCCGAAGTGCTGTCCGGGAAGTTGGTAAGTCGCTTGGTCTGTCACAGGATGTCATCGGCGCATTAAGCGGAACAGTCTGGGGGCAGTCCTCCAAAGGTGTTGATCCGGCACATTTTAAAGAAATCGGCCTTGATGCTTCTGACAGGCTGTTGCAGCAGACCATCCATCTGACCGAAGAATTGATCGGCTTCCCCCGTCACCTGAGCCAGCATACAGGTGGCTTTGTAATTACTCGTGGAACGCTCGACAGCATTATGCCTATAGCCAATGCGGCCATGCCGGAGCGAACTTATGTCGAGTGGGACAAGGATGATCTGGAAACGCTCGGTATGCTCAAAATTGATGTGCTGGCTCTTGGTATGCTGACCTGTATCCGCAAAGCTTTTGATTTGCTCAAAAATCATTACAACATCCCTCATTCACTGGCCTCTATCCCGCAAAAAGATGAAGCCACCTATGACATGATCTGCAAGGCCGATACGGTCGGTGTCTTCCAGATTGAAAGCCGGGCCCAGATGAGTATGCTCCCTCGTCTGCGTCCCCGGAATTTCTATGACCTTGTGATTGAAGTTGCAATCGTGCGCCCCGGCCCCATTCAGGGCGATATGGTGCACCCGTACTTACGCCGCCGTCAGGGGATAGAACCTGTCAGCTATCCGACAGAAGAGCTGCGCCAGGTCTTACAGAAAACACTCGGCGTCCCCCTGTTTCAGGAACAGGCCATGAAAATTGCCATCGTCGCAGCCGGGTTTACACCGGGCGAAGCCGATGGCCTGCGCCGGGCGATGGCAACATTTCGAAGAACCGGAACCATTCATAACTTCCGAGAGAAAATGATCTCAGGCATGACACAGCGCGGCTACGCCAAAGAATTTGCCGAACGCTGCTTCAGACAGATCGAAGGCTTCGGCGAATACGGCTTCCCGGAAAGCCACGCTGCCAGCTTCGCCCTTCTGGTCTATGTCTCCTCATGGATGAAATGCCACTACCCGGAAGCCTTCGCCTGCGCCATGCTCAACAGCCAGCCAATGGGCTTCTACGCTCCAGCCCAGATTGTGCGCGACCTGCAGGATCATGGCGGCGAGGTTCGCCCCGTCGATATCAATCACAGTGACTGGGATTACACGCTTGAGCCATCAAACTACAAACGCGGCTTTGCCTTACGTCTGGGCTTGCGACAGATAAAAGGCTTCTCTCCAGATGATGCTGATCTGATTATGAAGAACAGAGGTAATGGCTACAAAAACATGAATGATTTTACTCTGCGGACAGTCCTATCTCCCGACGCTCTGAACAGGCTGGCCGATGCAGATGCATTTTGTTCCATCAACCTGGATCGCAGGCAAGCCCTGTGGGAAGTCTCCCGTTATTATGAGACTGGCACACTAGCCGAAATGGTCGAAGGTCTCCCACTGTTTGAAACATCAAAAGCCAGCCCACTTCCTGAAGAGCCGGACGTAAACCTTCCAGAAATGAAAATCGGAGAACATCTCCTGCTGGATTACGCTACTGTCCGTATGTCCCTCAAAGCACATCCAATGAAACTCCTGCGCCCAAATTTTTACAAAAGAAACTACATACAGGCTAAAGATCTACAGACCCTCCCTGTTGGCCGGAATTACAACATCGCCGGAATAGTTCTCGTGCGCCAACGACCAGGCAGCGCTAGTGGAGTAATCTTTGCGACGCTTGAGGATGAGACGGGGATTGCCAACATTGTCATCTGGCCGAAAACTTTTACGAAGTTCAGACGCATTGCAATGACATCACGATTGCTTGGCGTTTATGGTAGGCTGGAGCGTGAACAGGATGTTGTGCATGTGATAGCTCATAACTTGCGGGATGAGAGTAAAGGACTTGAGATGTTGCATGATGTTGATGATGATCGGGTTGGGCATGGGGTGCTGCCCAAAGGGCGGAATTTTCATTGAAAACTAAAATATACTTTAGTTGCATGACTAAAGGGTCCAACCGTTACTTACGTTATGCTCTAATATTGTTTAATCTACCCCGAGAAATTTATTCTGAAAGTTTTGTTTATTATACGCAGCAAGTATAAATCGCTTTAAATGGTATGTAAGCAAGAATAAATTTAGATATTTAAAATACGGCTGCCACAATGTAGGCAAACAAAGAGTGTATAATGGAAATTATCTATATATATTAAGGGCTAAAAACATGCCTTCTATTGAAATACCAAATAATTTTGTTGCGCAATTGACAGATATAGGCTTGGTGCCAAGAGATATCGTATTGCATATAAATTCTCAATGCAACCTACGCTGCACATATTGCTACATAGGCAATCACCTATTGGACCAGGCATTTTATTATACTACCTCATCAATAATCAATTTCATTAGAGACCTCCCTCCTTTAGATCGTATTACTGTACTGGGAGGAGAGCCATTGCTTCATCCTGGAATCAAAAATATTGTAGAAGTAATTAAGAACCACTCTTGCAAAGAACGTAGAATCTCAACGAATTTGACAATTTTAAATGAAGATTATTTGTCCAGTCTTAAGGAAAACAAGTTCCGTATTTGTGTCAGTTTGGACGGACAATCTCCTCACCAGCATGATATGGTTCGAGGAAAAGGAGCATTTGAAAAAACTACAAGAAACCTAAAAAGAGCAATTAAGTTGGGGCACGATATTGAGGTAACTCATACCGTATCTAATAAAAACATAGACTCATTTTGGAGCTTCGTGAATTTTTGCAAGTCTATTGGCGTTAATCGTTTAAACCTTCATAGAGTATCATTAAGAGGTAATGCGTTAACAGATAGAACCTTGAATGTTGAGCCAACCCAGTGGAGGAGGTTCATCAAAGAAATTGAGGCCAAAAGCAAACAAGATCCTGGTAATCTACGGATAAGATATGAGATTGGTTTTGTAACATCTACTGAGTATGCTGAGCTGCTTGAAAATAAAAATTACAAACACTTATCTCAACACAGCTATTATTCTGATACTGGGGGGCAAAGAATAGTCATATATCCAAATAAAAAAATATATATATCTTCCGAAGCATTTGGAACTGATAGTTACATAGGGGACATACAGAACGGCTATTTCAAATGTAACACTTCAGAAAAAAGTGAGCTTATCATATCCAAGAAAACTGAGTTTAATATTAGTAGCATAAACA
Organism: Methyloligellaceae bacterium; assembly: GCA_050633205.1. GTDB lineage: Bacteria > Pseudomonadota > Alphaproteobacteria > Rhizobiales > CBDHHC01 > CBDHHC01. The sequence goes on from JBOEGA010000071.1 coordinate 12,633, forward strand.
ACGTATTTAAAGGAGACAATAACTACCCTATCCCTTTATCTGTATCATATAGACGTTCCGCATATATATAAGCTATCATACAGCGTTATTATGAGACCTGGTATACACGGTATTGAAAGCTCAGACAGCTAACACTAAATGAACTTACGTTATATTTAGGTGCGGAAATGGGAAGAGCAAATTGTCAAGAGAGTCGATTGAAATTTTGATTGTAGCACTTTTTGGTGCTATTATTACTATAGCAGCTAATTTTGCTGTTTTGGAATCTTCAATTTTTTTAGTTTTAGCCATTTTTCTTTTAAGTTTTATTTTGCTTCCACGCATTATTGCGTACTACTTTAATTGGGTCGTCATAGGTGGTCCTTCTATATATATTGAGCTTCATAGCCAAGCATCACATCCCCATATTGCGCTGACAGCAATTTGGCCTTCATTTTGGAAAAAGAACTTATGCATCAGAGGACGCTCATACCGTCTAAATGATAAATCGTTAGCTCTTAGAGGGACTTGGCAATCTGATCACGCTCATTTTAAAAACTTTGGATCATCAGGAAAAGAACTATACTATTTCTATTCTGGTTTCGAAACACCTTTTACTCCCAGTGCACAAACTGTTCCTGACGGGATGACATCATTTCGAATTAATGATAGTGGTGATGGCACTGGTTTTTTTATCAATAAGGTTGATGATGCATCAATACTAAAAAAGACAGACCTGCATATAACAAAATTAACCAAGTCCAATTTAAATGCACTGTGTTCAGCAGAGGAAAAAATTGTTTTCTCTCGATGGGGAGATATATCTGACGAGCAATTTGACAAATTTAAAAAGCAAGTAGAATTGTCCTTGCATGACAATGAGAAGTTATCTGAGTTGTTTGGAATAACAGTATCTGCATATATAAGTGGAATACTACAGAAGCTTGATCACACAGATATTACCCAAGGCCATCGGGGTAAGAAAGAAGAGAATATCTTAATTAAGCTGCAAAATCTCATAAGCAATTGTGATGCAAGGTATTCGGGTTTCCATGTGTCTTCGTGTATAGTAACTAACAGTGGTGAACAATATTTTGGAGTTAATCTAGAGAACGCTTCTTATCCTGCTGGAATTTGTGCAGAGTCAAGCGCTATAGCAAAAATGGTATCTGATATTGGTCCCAGTCCTATTTCAGAGGTGTATGTTTACTCTCCCCAAAATGATGGTAGTCTCTGTCCATGTGGTATTTGTTTGCAGAGAATTTCAGAGTATGCAACATCAGATACAAGTATCATCGTCATTTCAGATGATTCTACCACGTTAAGGGAGCCCCTCAAAGCATTAATGGGTAGACAATTCAAGTTAAGTACCTGATACAAGCTGAGCTTATTAAAATAGTTTATGCTTTACCCCATCAGCGCCAGTTAGTATGTTTAGCATCTTTGTTCCTCCATTTTGACGGATTACTATGTTCAAGCAGAAAGAGTATTCTTATATACACTTACCACTAAAGAGCGTTATTTAATCACAGCGTATGAAACTACCTTTTTTGAAAACGGACAGAATTTTTAAAAAAGGCGCATCTTTCATTGGGGAACGTATTCTTATCGAAATAAGGTTCAAAAAAAGCTTTCGGTTCCAGCTGTTTTGGATAGTTATTCATATAATTTTTTGTAAATTCAATTTTAAATATACTTTGTCCAGCACCATTTCCCTGGCCTGAAGCTGGCGTTCTGAACATGATATTGATCAACCCCCAATCTTTATTCCAGTTTTAAACGGGCCAGCCTTGGTCAGCAGGTCACAAGTAACACAGTCACCTCAATACTCACAATTTTATTAATCCAGACTGAAGCGGAAATATATACAAATGTTAGACCATAGAGAATTCTAACTAATCCACTCTGTGCTGGGTATATACATCGCTTACATTAGGAAGTGCACACTCTTAATGTCATGACACACCAACTGTATTTACTACGCAGAAATACGCAATATCTTACTTCCAGCTGGTAGCTATTTGGTAGCTATAGTATTTTAGGGAAAATTTAAAAATCAGCTAAGTCATTGATTTTAATGGTGCCGGTTGAGAGATTCGAACTCCCGACCTACTGATTACAAATCAGCCGCTCTACCAACTGAGCTAAACCGGCATATGTTTATGAAGTGTGCCGCACCGAAGTATCGTGCGGTGAGGAGGTACATACCATAAAAATTCGTATGTTCAATCCCCTAAAGTGAATTTTTTTAACTTTTTTTTACAAATCGGAAAATGCTGCATTTTTACCACCATAGAGATATGTGCTGGCAAAGCTCAACTGACAATGAACAAAAACCATATCAATTGTTCATCTTACATTCAGGTCACCCGGGTATAGTATTAATCAACGCTCAGAAATTCACCGACGAACAAACATACTGGTTAATACAAAGATAAAACAGTAGACTAGATGTGTAGGTGAAACCGATTCATTCGGAATGAAAGGTCTAGGTATGAAACAGTTTGGTAAAATAGCTCTTGCACTGGTTTTCACATTTTCCGTGCTGGCTACTACATTTCAACCTGCTGAAGCTGGCAGAAAAGGCCGTGCAATAGCAGGCGGTATTCTTGGAGCAATTGCTATTGGCATTATCGCTAATGAAGCTTCCAAAGACTACTATGAAGAAGATGAAGGTCGTTGTTACAAAGGTCGTAAGGTTTGTAAAGAAAAACGCGTTTGCTGGGAAAACAGATACGGCGATGAGCGTTGCAAATGGAAGACCAAATGCTACCGCCCGATGATTTGCGACTAGCATAAACAGTTTAAGCTGAACCTGATAATACAGTTGGTCAGGTCAGCAGATTTGGGAGCGATGGGCAACATGCCCAATCGCGAGCTGCTTGGACGGCAGTTGGGGGTTACACGGCTTGCCGTGTAACCCTTTCTTTTTTGTGAATTACTTCATAGTCATATGAACACTATGCAACGCAACAGCAGCTGCATTTGAGACATTCAGGCTTCTAAGACTCGAAGCCGTCTTGATCCGGACAATCTGGTCACAGTTCTCCTTGCTGAGCCTCCTTAGCCCTTTGCCTTCTGCCCCCAAAACAAGTGCCGTAGGCCCCGTATGCTCAATATCTTCAAGACAGGCTTCACCTTCACCATCAAGGCCAAGTCGCCAGTATCCCGCCTGCCCAAGCTCTTCAAGCGCCCGGCTTAAGTTTCCAACCAGACAGACCGGTACATGTTCAAGACCCCCACTCGCGGTTTTTGCCAGCACCCCGGCAAGCGGCGGGCTGTTACGTGCAGTCATTACAAGCGCCCCGACACCAAAAGCCGCCGCAGAACGGATAATCGCGCCCACATTATGCGGGTCGGTAACCTGATCCAGAACAAGAATTGGCGATCGCCCGTCAAGCTCGTCAAGCTCAAGCAGCGGCAGAGGGTCAACCTCAAGCAGAACCCCCTGATGCACCACATCCGGTCCAAGCACCTTATCCAGCTCTTTTATATCGACCACGTCCGCAGAAATTTTACGCTCCCCCAGAAAGCTCTGTAGTTTTATTGCTGCATTACGACTCGCACGGACACGATGTATAACCCTGTCAGGATTCTCCAGCGCAGCCTGCACACTATGCATCCCGTAAATAAACTTGTCTGAGGGCCTTGGTTGATCTGACGCACCTTTTTTAGGTGGCTGCTTCGAACGCGATTTATGTTTCTTCTTGTTAAAAGAATCTCTGGTAGGCATAAATTTTCCAAATTTCGTGCTAAATTGAGTACATTATGCAACTGATATCACAGTGAAACATGAGTTTGCAGAAGTTTTTTAAAAATGTTCATATTTTCAATTGACATCCGCGTCTCACCTGAGCATAAACGGGGCCTTGGCTCCTACTACTGAGTGGGGCGGTTGTCTATTGTATATATCCTGACGTGTTACGGAGGAGTGCCCGAGTGGCTAAAGGGGGCGGACTGTAAATCCGCTGGCTATGCCTACGTTGGTTCGAATCCAACCTCCTCCACCATTTAACGATGGTTCTGTACACGTTTAAGGTCGTCAAGGCGGGTGTAGCTCAATGGTAGAGCAACAGCCTTCCAAGCTGAAGATGAGGGTTCGATTCCCTTCACCCGCTCCAGTTCGTATCCAATATAATTTTGGATACTTGCAAACGCCCTTAAACCTGATGGATCTCCCTTAAGACGATCGAATAGTCATAAAGTTGTGATATCCCGTTTCTATATATTACGGCGTGATATCAAAGACTTAACATTATTTAACTGTGCTACCTCTCATACCGGGAGCCGCATGGACGAAACTAGGAGAGAGTGCGAGGCGCACCATGGCTAAAGAAAAATTTGAGC
>JBOEGA010000072.1:0-6369 GCA_050633205.1 Methyloligellaceae bacterium
CTGGACATAGGGTTAATATGGGGTTCTCAACAGGGCCTATTCATTTTGCAGCAAAGGCAATCCCCTTGTGTTTCTCTGGTATCTACATAGCATTGTTTTAACCTGATCCTTCACATCCCTTTTCTAATTCCAGATCAATAGAGCATTATTTTAGCTGTGCACTATGCCATGGCAATGTTTCCACGGTTGCATGGCTTTTCGTGTGAACGGCATTTCAATGGATTGATCAAAGCCTTGTAACATTATACGTTGTGTGTATAATGTTTTATCAGTAGTGCAACTTTTTTCAGAACACTCAGAGAATTGTGGTGCTGGTTGGCGGTATGCATTTTCACGATCAAGAGTCAGAAAGTATGACGAAACATCATAGGCAAAGAGCACAAAATCCTATCCCGGTTTCTGTAGTAGGAGACTGTGATTGATGAATACGGAGAGTACCTCAAGCAGTGCTTACCGTATTGGTATAGATGTTGGCGGAACATTTACCGATATTGTCGTCGGTGACTTGCTGACTGGAGATTTACTTAATTTTAAAGAGCCAAGTACACCGGAAGATCCTTCACTTGGTGTTATATCTGGTTTGAAGGCTGTATTTGCGGAGTACGGAATTCAGCCTGACACTATTAAATCAGTTGTGCATGGTACTACGATTGGTTTAAACGCCTTACTGCAACGCAGGGGCGCTAAATTGGGTTTAATTGTCTCGCAAGGTAATAGGGATATACTGGAAATTGCTCGGGGTTATATGCCAAACCCCTATGACATGTACGCACAAAAAGATATCCCTCTGGTGCCCCGTGAGCGCGTTTTCGAATGCAGTGCGCGCGGATTGGCAGATAGAACTATTTCGACATTCCCGAATAATGATGAGCTGACACAACTTTGTGATCGTTTGTCAAACACCGGCGTTGAATCGGTGGTTATCAATCTACTGCATGCCTATGCTAACCCTGATCCAGAACATCGTCTATTGGAAGTGCTTTCGAAACGATTACCGAACATCCAATTTACTGCTTCTTTCGATGTGTGGCCAGAAATTCGTGAGTACGAGCGTTGTCTGGTTGCTTGTATGAACGCATTCATTGGGCCGCTAAAACGACGCTACTTCGAACGACTTGAATACGGATTACAAGATCTGGGTATCGTCTGTCCTATTTATATATCGACATCCAGTGGTGGTTGCGTGAGCCTGCATACGGCTAGGGAGCGTCCAATCGATACAGTATTGTCTGGTCCTGCTTCGGGAGTAGTGGCTGCGGCTAATCTTGCCAAGAATTTGAAGAATAAAAATATTGTAACTGTGGATATGGGAGGTACCAGCACAGATATGTCGGTTTGTGAAGAAGGACTTCCTCAGACAACGACCTCTACTCACGTGGGTGATTTTCCCCTGGTTTTGCCCGTGGTAGGGGTGTCAGCCATTGGCGCGGGTGGCGGCTCTGTATTGTGGCAAGATGATGCGGGTCTGCTTAAAGTGGGACCAGAGAGCGCTGGTGCAAATCCGGGACCGGTTTGTTTTGGTAAAGGTGGTACAAAACCAACGCTAACAGATTGTTATGTTGTATTGGGCTATATTGATGCAGATCGTTTTCTTGGAGGGCGTATGCCGCTGAATCGCAACGCGGCCTCAAAAGCGTTGGAAGAATTAGGTCGAGCGTTTGGTTATCACGGAGAACATATCGCGCAACGTGTCGCCTCTGCTGGACTTAAAATCGCCACAGCTAAAATGGCTTCAGAGTTGCTCAAAGGTTTGGCCTCTTTTGGAGCGGATCCTCGCGAATATACGATGGTTCCTTTTGGAGGAGCAGGCCCCACCAACGCCACCTTTCTTGCGGAAGAAGCACATATTGGACGTCTGGTAGTTCCCGGTTCACCAGGTTTGTTTTGTGCACTGGGTGCTTTGATGTCAGATCTTCGCCGGGATTTTGTTCGCTCCATGTTTGGGGTTATCTCGGATGGAATGGAAAAAGAGATCGGTCGAATCTTCTTGGCATTGGATAAGGAAGCCGGCGACTGGCTGGAGTCTGAAGGAATTAGTGATAAAGATGCCGAGAAGATTTTTTCCCTTGATTTACGGTATTCGGGGCAGGCTCACTATATTGATGTCTTGCTTCCCAAGGTCGAAGCACATAAAGGCAATATTGAATTGATTGTGGCGACTTTCCACCGCGAGCATGAACGGCTTTACGGATTTTCAGACGAGTTGGCCGCTATTGATATTAAAAACTTGCGCATTATCGCCGTAGGCAAAATGGCTAAGCCACCAACGGTGAATATGCAGCCTGCGCTTGCTGCACCAACTTCACGCATTAGATCATGTTATCTGGATGAGAATTGGGTTGAAACCACGATATACAATCGTGCCGAGCTGCCTGCGAACGTGTCTATTTATGGCCCAGTGATTCTAGAACAAAGTGATACCACTATTGTAGTTCCAATGGACTGGCGAGTCGAAGTGGATTCATTTGGTCAACTAAATATCGTGAAAGGTACAGATAATGACTTGTGATCCTGTAACACTTGAGATTTTGAGTACCCGGTTTGTTTCCAGCACCGAAGAGATGGGGCTCTTACTTAAACGAACTGCGCGAACACTGTATGTAAAAGAAGCCAATGATTTTGGTGTTGCGCTCGCTGGACCCAATGGTCGTTTTTTCGCTTACCCTAATGGCATAGGGGTATGCAGTTTTGTTGACCTGGATTGTAGCACTATCATATCTGCAGTCACTGACCTCGCACCGGGTGATGTGATTATAGCTAACCACCCGTACAGAACAGATGGGTCGCCCACACATACACCCGATATAACGCTCGTTGCTCCGTATTTTCACGAAGGCAATATTGTGGCTTACGGTTGGACATTTGTGCATAGCTCTGATGTGGGTGGACGTGTCCCGTCCAGTATTTCCCCATCAAGTACAGAGCTTTTTCAAGAGGGGTTATTGATTCCTCCGATGAGGCTTGTACGTAAAGGCGGGTATGTTGAGGAAGTAGTCTCCTTACTTGAAGCCAATACACGTACACCAGATGACATTTTTGGTGATTTAAAAGCCATGCTGGCAGCGCTGGACGTTGGTAGAAAACGAATAGCCGAGATGGTTGACAAGTTTGGTTTAGCTACAGTTTTGTCCGCGCAAAAAGAGATTGTTGCTTACGCGAAAACCAAGGCGCACGCTGTATTGAAGCGCATACCCGATGGAACCTACTGGTTTTCCGACTATTTAGATGATGATGGTGTAAGTCCGTGCCCAATTCGTCTATGTATTACAATGGTTGTAAAGAACGGAAAGGTTTTTCTGGATTTTACGGGCACAGACCCTCAAACCGGTTCTCCTTATAACATCCCAACAGGCGGCAAAAGACACCCTTGGCTTACTCTAAGACTACTGGCATTCATTTATACATTTGATAAAACGATACCGCTAAATACCGGTATATTTGAAAATATTACAGTAGGCCTGCCATCCGGGTGCATAGTGAATCCGCAATTTCCAGCTCCTGTCGGTATACGCCACCTCACAGCGCAACGCGTCTATGAGACGCTTAATGGTGCATTGGCGCGTGCGATGCCAAAAGCGATGCCGGCTTGTAACGGTGGGGTCATCATTCCTATTGTACTTTCAGAGCCGACCTCTGCAGATGGAAGCAATAAAGTATTGATTGTAGAGCCGTTAGTCGGTGGTATGGGGGCTCGCTTTGGTGCAGATGGAGTGGATGGGCGTGATTGTAGTATTGCAAATCTGGGCAATAACCCCCTTGAAGTGTTAGAGGCTGACGCTGCTGTACGTGTACTGCGCTTTGGTTTGCGTTCAGATTCTGGTGGGCCAGGTAAGTGGCGCGGGGGAGTGGGCATTGAGTTTGAATTTGAAATACTGAAAGATGGTTGCTCAGTGCTTGCACGTGGTATGGATCGATTCCATTTCTCACCCTGGGGCATAGAAGGTGGAATGCCCAGCGTCTGGGCACAAACCATAGTAAATCGCGGTAAGTCTGATGAGCGGCATATTGGCAAGATTGACGTTATTTATCTAAATAAAGGAGACACACTGACAGTTTTAACGCCAGGTGGTGGCGGCTATGGCAACCCGTTTGAACGCGCTTTTGAGGATGTGCAAAAAGACATCCAATCTGGCTTAGTGAGTTCTGAACAAGCCAAGAATGCCTATGGAGTTGTCGTGATGGATGATGGAAAAGTTAATGAGCAACAATCTCGCTTATTAAGAGCCTCAAGGCAGTCAGATGGTGTATTAAAACAAGCTAGTGGTTTTGACTCGGTTCATATCGCTTGGGAGAGATTTTTTGACGAAGGTGTAGATGATGCATTTTCAATGCTTTATAGCAATGTGGCAATTTCTCAACGTAGTGTTGTGAAGCGCCAAATTATCAGTGACGTTCTTAATCCGGGCAAAAAATCGGACTGGACATCCTCTGACATAACGCTTGTAGATGCACAGTCTACGAAAGCTTCTGTTCTTCAAAAAATTGCAGAATTTACGGACCCTTAAGGTGTTATAGCTTATTAAGGCAGAGGAGTTTTATATGCAAATTCATTGTGTACAGGTTTCTCGTGATTTTTAAAGTTACTAAACATTATATGTATGACGCATAACGTAATAATGCAGTATAGGTAACCTTAAAAAATAGTTAGTGAATCGAACCTTACCGCAGCAACAATACTGACTGAGTTCTGGAGGGCTAAATATGATGATTGAATATGGGAGGCTACGATTTTTTCTACAGACTCACTGTTGTAGTTTAAATGACAATATACAAGTTCTATTGATCAGATTTGAGTATATTGCTGCAGTTTACTATGTCGCATGTAGAGGGCTTATCACTTCGATTTCGAACGCGATAATGTTCTTTGAAAAATTGATTCGTTTCCACATAAAGCACAAAAACCGCCAATCTTTTTCTTCACTATTTTATTTTCGAATTAAGCGCTACCAGGCCTTGGTTGACGGTGCCTAAGCTTGCTGCGAACAAAATATTCAGTCCTCAATGCAATCGGTACTGGATACTATAAACCTTTACGAATGAGAGGTATTTCAATGTTTAAATCTATATCACGTCATGTATTCATAGTTGTCATATCAGGAATAGTCAGTTTATGTCTTTCACATTCTGTCTATGCTGATGTAAAGAAATTTAACGCGAGTATTTGGCTCCCGGATAGTGTTCCACTTGTAAAAAATGGCTATCTGGAATGGGCTGAAGATATCGAGCGAATTTCAAATGGAAAGTTAAAAGCCAAGGTTTTTACCGGCTCTGTACTGCTTCCGCCGGCATCGCATATGAGCGGATTGAGTGACGGTGTAGCTGATGTGGCTTACCATGCCGGCACTTATACGCCTGCTGAAATTCCACGTGATAATATACTTGCTCAACTCGCGTTCAATTACTCTGATTATTTTGTGGCCGTATTCGCAATTACCGATATGAATATGTTTGATGCAGAGATGGTCACTCAGTGGGACGACAAGAATATTGTCTTCGGTGGTGGATTTGCAACAATTCCTTATCGCCTTTTTTGTACGACAAAAGTGACAACGCTAGCAGACCTTAAAGGTAAAAGAGTACGTATGCCGGGGTCGGTGCATTCTGATTGGGCAAAAAGTGTCGGCGCGGTTCCTGTGAATGTACCTTCGACTGAAATGTATAGTGGTCTGGACAAAGGTCAGCTTGATTGTGCATCCAATACTATGGATCAGTTGCGCGCAAGCTCGCTTTGGGAAGTAGCGAAGCACACGACAATGGTTGATCTTGGTATCTATTATGCGGGTTATGAGTATGGCGTGAACAAAGACTTCTGGAATTCACTAACAGGTAAAGAACGTCGAATCTTTTTTGATAGCTTTGCTACGGCTATGGTTAAAACGGGCATCGGTTATATGGCTAGCAGTGAAGAAGTCATCAATGAAGCACCCGAGAATGGAATTACATTTCATGAGCCCGCCCAAGAGCTTAAAAATAATATTGATGACTTTAAATCTTCAGCTAGAACGTCTGCGGTAAAATTGGGAGTTGAAAAATTTGGTATTGCAAATGCCGAAGACATTATCAACCGTTTTGAAGCGAAAGTTACTAAGTGGGAAGATTTGTTAAAGGATGTTGATCGTACAGATGAGAAAGCGCTAGTCGCACTTGTCAAGACAGAAATCTATGACAAGATCGATGTTATGGAATATGGCGTAAAAAACTAAATCAGTTGTTGCTCTCAGTTCTCGGTCGGATGAGGATTGAGAGTAATTCTCCTGCATCAAGCAAAAAACAGGATTAAATACATGTTCCAACGAATAATTAAGTATTGCGCGGATTTCCTGGCTTTTGTTGCCGCTGTATGCCTTGTGCTTATGATGTGTCAGATAG
>JBOEGA010000073.1:0-31498 GCA_050633205.1 Methyloligellaceae bacterium
AAGACCTTTTAAACATCTATGAGCAACCGCCCCATCTTCCGCTTCGCCCCAAGTCCCAACGGATATCTGCATCTCGGGCATGCTTACTCAGCATTAATAAATTATAATACTGCCCGGTCAATGAACGGTCGTTTTATCCTTAGAATAGAGGATATCGACATAAACCGCAGGAGGGAAGAATATATCCAGTCAATGTTCGATAATCTTAAATGGTTGGGCATGACCTGGGAAACAGAAGTAAGGCGACAGTCCGAACACTTTCCCGAATACAGAAAATCCCTCGACCTGCTTATGAAAAAGGGACTTCTGTATAAATGCTTTGCAACCCGCAAGGAAATATCAGAGGCAATTGCAGATAAACAAAGCCCCGTATATCCGCTGGATCCGGATGGCACCCCCTTATACCCTCATTTGCATAAGCATCTCTCAAAAGCAGAAATAGACGACCGTATTAATAACTCGGAGCATTTTGCATACCGGATAGATATGGATGCAGCACTGAAATACATATCCGGCAGAAAAAGCAGTTTAACGGTTAAATATATGAATGCAGATGGAGAGATATTTGAGAGAACTGCTGAACCTCAACTCTGGGGTGACACAATCATTATGCGTAAAGATACTCCCACAAGCTACCATCTGTCAGTTGTCGTGGATGATGCCATACAGAATATTACGCATGTCGTAAGAGGGCAGGATCTGGAAGCCGCAACCGACCTGCATCGATTGCTTCAGGAATTACTGGGGCTACCTTCCCCGATTTATTACCACCACAGATTGCTGCTTGATGAAAACGGGCAGAAGCTCTCAAAAAGCAGAGGCAGCAAAAGCCTGAATGACCTGCGCAACGAAGGAGTTCAGCCAGAGCAGATTCATAAACTTGTATCAGAGGAATAAGAGAGAAAAAAACTTCCTCTCTATAAATATTCTATCTCAACATCCTTTTATCCCAACAAAGTATTCCAGCTGGCATAAAGAATGAACACCGCAAGTATCACAGAAATACTGTGCTGCAATAATTGAGAGTCTTTCAACACTTCAGAAATTCCTTTCACACAACCATGGTAAAAGACGCCCACACAATGTTTTTACCGAATCAGTAAAAGCAGAATACCTGAGTCGAAAAGAAATTGAACAGGAAACATTGTTTCTGCTGTGATTTTTTTAACCTGCTCCGCCAGTGAAGAACCGTTTGTCTTCCTCAAGCGCTTCACAGATAAACTTCATAAAAACCCGAACGCGCTCAACCTTCTTTAAATCCGGATGTGTCAAAACCCAGACATCACGATAGGGTGCAAAAGGCAAAGTGCTTACACGCTCCAGCAGCTTATCTCCTTCACCAATAATACATGGCATCAGTGAAATGCCACTCCCCTCCCGCACGGAAGAATAAAGTGCAACCATGTCATCAAAATAAACGGCAACTCTGCTGCTCGGATAGATATCAATAATCTCTTTTGGCACCCCCTTCCCCCACCAGATAAAATTTATATAGTCGGGAGAGCATCCGGGTTTCAGTTCCCCACTGGCATCAAATTTCTCATTCAGATATTCGGAGCTGCAGTAATAGGCCCGGCGCATATTAATAACACGTCGGCCAAACAGACTTTCATCTGGACTGTCACTGATACGTATCGCGACATCAGCTTCCCGCTGATGCAGATTAAGTGCATCATTAGATGCAATTACAGTAAGTTCTATGTCAGGGTATAACTCGATAAATCTGGCAAAGACCTTTGCAAAATATGTCTGGATTAATACAACAGGCGCTGTAACCCGTAATTTTCCTGATAGCTTTCGGTCCCCGGAAGCAATCTCAAGCTCCAGTCTTCCGACCCTCGCCTCTGTTTCCCTGGCAACCTCGATAGCCTTTTCTCCCTCGGAAGTTGCTGTAAGGCCGGAAGGCAATCTGTCAAACAGCCGTACTCCCAGGCGTTCCTCAGCTATGGCTATCCTGCGTGAAACAGTAGAATGATTAACTGACAAGGCTCTCGCTGCACCACTGAGGCCTCCATTACGACTGACCGCAAGAATATATTTTAAATCATCCCAATCCATCATCTGTGCATTTATGCACATCACAATTGCATAATTCAATATTTTTCAACAGATGATAAAGATCTATACTCAATCCTGATTGAAAAACAGGAGATAAAATATGCCAACTTATGCAATTGCCCAGATAATAGTGGAAGATAGAAAAACTCTAGGTAAATACAGGGAGCAGGCGGGAAATGCCCTTGCAAAGCATGGCGGATCCATCATTACCGCCGGACCTGTCGCAGAAACACTTGAATTATCTATGGACAAACCGGATGTTCTGGCCCTGCTGTCATTTCCCTCCAGGGACGCAGCCCTCGCATGGAGAAACGATCCCGAACTCCGGGAAATTCATGCATTACGTACAAAGTCAGGAAAATCAACGATAATGGTTCTTTCCTGAAAATAAAAAAACGGCTACCAAAAATGGTAGCCGTTAGTAAATACTCGGTAAACTCTACGCAAAACCAGCTGGAACAAACAGGTTACCCTTTGTTCTCACTATTCTTTTTGATATCTGCCTTCAATACATTAATAAACAGATTTTTCTTGATTGCTGCCATTTCGTCTTTTGTAACAATGCCAATGTCTGGTGCAAAAAGGCTGATTGAAGTGTCTGAACTGAAAACATCCAGCTTGTTCACCTTTTTAGCTGAATTACTGACTGCTTCACCGGAAAAGGCTGAACCTGAAAATCCCGCAATTGCAAGACCACCCAACACAACAGCCATAGATGTAAATTTCTTACTCATATTCAGAACTCCCATAAATACAATGCTCTTCTATAGAACTGGATCATCCGTGATATTTATTGACGAATACTAAACATCTGATATTGCTATATTTTATGCTTTACAACTCCCTTAACCAATTAGATCAATTTGATTCAAAAAATCGCTCAGTATTCTTCATTATTCGAGAAATTGCCGCATACCTATTGAATTTGAAAATATTTACAACAACTCAAAGGGAAAGAACCAGCTTCCCAATCGACAACAAATAAAGGAAATAACGGGGCATGACGAAACCAGATCTGACCGTAGAAACTATTATCGAAAGAGGCCTGTTTTCAAGCAGATGGATTATGGCCCCTATGTATGTTGGACTTGTAGGCGGCCTTTTACTGCTGTTCTACAGCTTCCTGCAGGAACTGATACACCTCTTCGCAATGATACCGAACATCACCCAGAACGATGTAATTCTTGGTGTATTGTCACTGATCGACCTGACACTGGCAGGCAATCTGATTTTGATCGTAATATTCTCCGGGTATGAAAACTTCGTATCAAAAATGAATACGCAGAATCATGAAGATAACCCGGAGTGGAAGGGCTCGGTTGATTTCTCGACGCTGAAGCTCAAACTGATATCCTCAATAGTCGCTATCTCGGGTATTCATTTGCTGAAAGTCTTTATGAATGTGGATAAAACCTCTCCGGAAAAAATACAATGGATGGTACTGATCCATATCGTATTTGTAACTTCCGGCGTTCTTCTGGCTCTAATGGACTTCATTGCCGCAAAAGCAAAAAGCGCAAAGAAACAATGAACTTAAACCCTAGACCTCGAACTGCATTCCGGGGCCGGGTCTTGCAACCATAACCGTTGTATTATCCTGATTTGGCGCTTGCACATCCTGAACGGCCTGTGTAAGCGCCTTTGCAACTCCGGAAGCTCCACCACGCTCATTCATATGAATAATATTGGCAATCAGCTTCTTGTTAAGCGTCAGCAGTCCGTCACTGGCCAGAATGATCCAGTCATCATGATCAAGCGGAATATCAATATCATGAATATCAATCATATCGAGTTCTTCACCACTGACAGCCGAAAGTAAGCTGTTACGCCTCGGATCAACAGCCGCCTCATCAGCAGACATCTCTCCCTTCTTGACCATCGCATCAAGAAGAGCACCAAATGAATGATCCTGATTAAGCCTGAACAACTCTCTGTCACGATAAAGATAAAGCAGAGAATCCCCCACACTGACCCAGCGCAGGCCCTGTTTTCGAATGCTTGCACCAATTAATGTACATCCCATTCCCTTCAGAGCTTTATCCTGTGATATCCTGGCTGAAATGGCCTCATTACAAGCCTCAAGTGACTCTGTAAACTTATCCTCAGCTCCGTCCCTGCAATAAGACGCAATAAACTGGGAACAGGCCAGATTACTGGCAGTCGAACCTCCCACATGCCCTCCCATACCATCAGCAAGAACCGCAATCAGTTCCTGCTGGTCATCATTGGCATTATCTCCTGCAACAGCCTCTGGAGCCAGAACAGGCTCCAGAATATGAAAAGCACAACTATCCTCCTGAGAGTCACGCGATCCTTGAATGGCATGGCTATCAAAATCATACATCGCTGTCATGGGTAGAGATCCGTTTATCAAGTCTGTTGGGGAAGCATAGCCAGTGAAGAAACAAAACTCCACCGGCATCAAAGCTGCGGACAATGGCATGGCCCACAACTCAAACTATGACTGATTTTATAAACGAACGTCAACAGGTTGAAATCTCAAATATGAAGATCAGATATCAGACCAGTCAAATTCTTGACCACAAAATGGAACAAACGCCATTCTGGTCCGCCCCATTGAAATTATATCCATAGCTTTCAAAGGCACAGCTGACGTAGGCTTGTCCTCATTCACAGAAACAACATTGGTTTTTGCAAGGTTGGGTACAAACAGGTAAGATCTATCCTGTGGATCATATCGGATAAAGGCCTGCTCTTCAGCAGAAATAGCCTCATCTCCAAAGTCCAGCTTCACATGCTGGGAAGCTGCGCGGCCAATACTGTTATTCCCCTCAAAAACCGGACAGCTTGCCCCCAGACCTGGCCCCTGAATAATAACAAGCCATGCCACCACAGGCTCCTGATAAAAATCAGGCCGCTCCCCTGAAGGCTTCATCCTGACTCTCTGTGTTCTTCCCGGGTCAACACTGCCTTGCAACGGGTGAACAACTGAATTTTGAGAAAAATCATTTTGAACCACTGGAGAAACATCCTCTATTTGATTATCCATATGCGGAACATAAGAAGCACTTTCCGCAACCACATCCTGAATACTGCTGGAATCTATGTAGGAATTGTCGGAATCCGACTTCATCTCAATAAGCGCCTGCTCAATAATTTCCTGAGATGACTGATATTCAATTTCACGGATTTCTGATCGTTCAGGTGCCGGTAAAATATCTTGCACATGGGCTTCATCACGCCGCTTCGACTTCCGGTCAGATCCCAGTGCAGCATCCACTGCATTAATAGCTTCCCTCAATAAACTGGGGCGTTTCTTACCCGCTTTTCTGGCCAGAAGACGTGTTTTATCATCCACCCATTCCTCATCGGCACCCCGCCTGTCATCTCGATCGCCCATTTTTTTACCACACCCGTTTAATATTACATAATCAAGGCCCCGAATATGACATTTATCATGGGAAAAGTCGAGGTAATCAAATGCAACAATCAGTGACTGTTTTCAATGAATGTTATAAATTCGGTATTCTGCGTATTTACAAAATATGGCAACAGACTATCTTCTTGCCTCTATGTTGGGCCACAGTTGGAGCTGCACCCATAATTAGATAATATAGCGCATAGAAATCAATTAAAGGGATTCGGGCGAACAACAATGAACTATCCATTGGCGCTCAAGAATGGGACCATTCTTGCTCAGGACTACCGAATTGAAGGTATTTTAGGAGCGGGAGGTTCTGGGATCACCTATATCGCGAAAGAAATTTCTCTCGATCGCAATATAGCAATTAAAGAATATTTCCCTGGCGACTTCGCGATCCGTGAAGGCGATAGTGATGTCTGTGCCAAAACCGAAGCTGACGAAATCGATTATACATGGGGTCTGGATCGTTTTATTGATGAAGCCCAGACACTTGCAAAATTTGACCACAGCAACATAGTCCGCGTGTTCCGCTATTTCCAGACCCATAATACGGCCTATATGGTACTGAAATTCGAGGAAGGGCAAAACTTCAAGTCCTGGATTGAAGACCGGGATAATCCACCAACGCAGGAAGAGCTGGACAGCATAGTAACGCCTCTGCTGGATGCACTTGAACTCATCCATAACGACGATTTTCTCCACAGGGATATCGCACCTGACAACATAATGATCCGTCAGGACGGCACACCGGTTCTCATCGACTTCGGATCAGCACGCCGCGTTATTACCAGCAGACCCAAAACGGTCAGTGCTCTCATAAAACCGGGCTACTCCCCATTCGAACAATACGCTGTCACCGGAAAAGATCAGGGCCCCTGGACGGATATCTATTCCCTTGCAGCCACGCTCTATCATGCTGTAACTGGCAAACGCCCGGTAGATTCACCGACAAGAATGGTAGGTGACGAACTGGTATCTGCGATGAAAGCGGCACACCCCGGATACAGAAAACAGTTTCTTAAAGCCATTGACTCAGCAATGAAGCTGAAAACAAGGGCACGCCCCCAGTCTATCGCTGAATGGCGCAAACAGCTTTTTTCAACGGCTCCTTTAAGAAAAGCAGCAAAAACAAAGCAGCCTGCTGCTCCTGCAATTAAGAAGAGTTCAGAAAACAACAGCAGGGTTCTTGTAAAGAAGAAGAAAAGCCTGCCCCCTCTGGACAATCAGGAAACCGGTTCATCAGCCCGCAATCAGAATATAATGTTGGCAGGCAAAGCTTTCGTTCATAAATCTTCGAGATATTTCCGGAGAGCCTTTATCAAGTTCCTGGCAGAATATGCAAGGCCTGAAAAAAATAAGGAACTTCAGGAAGCAGGCAGTCTGATTAACCGCCTGAGCGAGATGCGCAAGGAAGCCGCTGCAGAAAAAACACTGGAGGAGCAGCTTGGTGAAATACAGCAGCAGGCCATAAAAGATGCTGAGAATGCTAAAAAGAAAAAAGCAGGTTTTATAAAAAAAATCCTCTCATCTGAGCACGAGGCCGATAAGGAACCTAAAGAACCGCCCGTCCCAAATAAAAGTTTTGAACCTCAGGAAACAGGTCCATCAGATCAGACAGAACAAACTGCAGAAGAAATTATTTCAGAAAAACCACCTCAGAAACTTGTAACTGTTCGGCTGAACCGCAAAAAACTGGATGTTGAACCGGGACCGACAACACTGGCACGGGCAAAGATCCGCGACCAGCACAGCAAAGTTGATGCTCCTGCTAAAACCGCAAAAATGAGCCGTTTTTCTGTGGCTTTACTTACGATGCAGATGCTTATGATTATCGCGATAGTCCTGCCAATCGTTTACCTGTTTAACCTCAATGAAGACAGCACTACAACAGGAAGTCTGGGAGAATCTCCTTCCGGCATTATTCATATCCTTCGTGGGCATCAAAATACTGTCAGCACCGTATCATTCGCAGGAAATGGCACAACACTTGTCTCAGGGGGACATGATAACAAACTGCGTATCTGGAATGTCAGATCAGGAAAACAGACAAGACTTCTAAATGCCCATCGTAGCAATGTTAATACTCTTGATATCCATAGAAACAAGGTCATCTCGGCGGATTCAAGAGGGGAAATTATTATATGGGACCTGAAAACAGGAAAACCATTGAAAAACTTCCGTGGTCACAATGCCTCTGTATCTTCGGTGGTATTCTCTGGTTCAGATCAGAAATTCTTCTCTGGCAGCACAGACAGAAAAATTAAATTCTGGCACACCGTAAATACCAGAAAAGAGCAATATGCATTTAAGGCTCATAACAGACCGGTAAAATCAATTGTCTACTCCCGCAGAAAAAATTTCATCGCCTCCGCAAGTTCAGGCAGTGAAATAAAACTATGGGACCTTGGGACCGGCAGGGTGATACGTCGCTATACAGGACATGAAAATGGCGTCAATGCTCTGGCATTTTCTCCAAGCGGCATATACCTGGCCTCGGGCGGTATCGGTGAAGTCAGCATTTGGACCACCAGATCAAGACGTCTGCGGAGAAAAATTCAGGCCCACAGTGGAAAGATTACTGCAATCACATTTACCCCGAACGGAAAATGGATTGCCACTGCAGGAGATGATAAACTTATCAAAATCTGGAACCGCCAGACCGGCAACCTGATTAAAACATTTACCGGCCATACAGGCCGAATCAATTCGCTGGCCTTTACCCCCGATGGCAAAAAGCTGGCATCTGCCGGAAGTGATGCAACCATAAGACTCTGGAAATCCCCTTCTGCAATCCAATAAATCGGAACAAAATGAAAATATCTGGGAATTACCGGCATAAGCACTATTGTATTGCCCAAAGTTAACCTTATTGTTCACCTTAATACTACAGCGCATTGTAATTATAATACTTCGCATGCAGAAAAATCGAATAAAACTTATTCGACAATGCTTATTGAGACTGAAAACACAACATTGCATTTACCCCAAGAGTAAATAGATTTTTTCATGAACACTGAGTTACCGGCAAAGCCAACCTTTGAAACAGAACTCGAACCGCAGACAGAAACTGTTTCTGAACCTGAGGAAGAGATCAAAACCATTTCCCCACGGCAAACTCTGATTACCGATCAGACCTGGGCCTCAATCTGTAACATTGCCGAAGAAATCATGGAAAAAACAGCCGAAGCCCTGCCAACCATGTCTATTGGCAGCGAGCTGACATTCTTCTCAATGGTAGACCTGGACCTCTCATCTGAAGACAAACAGGAACGCCTGCGTGATCATGCCCAGGAACTGATGCAGCGCCTGAAAGAAAAATTCGCCCCCAACAGCAGAATTCAGGTCAAGAAACGCCTTGGCACCTACAAACTCGAATGGAAAGTAAAATCCAGGGGCAAATTCTCATACCAGATATTTCTTGGCGAAGAGTGCCTGAAAGTCCACCCGCCAAAAACAGATACATGGCCTGAGCTTGATACATATATCAGCGGCCTTTTCGACGCCGCTTATGAAACAGGCCTGAGTGCGGATAAATTCAATGGCAATGGCATACCTCACGGAACAGGAGAAGGCAGTAAAATTATTATCAGTGGTCTGGAGGAAGAAATCAGCCCGTTTCTCCAGCGCCCGGACCTCCTGCTAAGCCTCGCAACCTACTGGCAGAATCACCCAAGCCTGTCCTACCTCTTTTCCGGACAGAATGCCGGACCGATGGGCCCGGCACCAAGAGCAGACGAAGTACGCAACGATATCCATTACGAAATGGAAATTGCATCCCGTTTCATCCCCTTGCCCGGTCGTGGAAAAATGCCCCCGGAAATCATAGACCAGATGTTCCGGCATATCCTGACAGACCGGTCCGGAGATCCCGGAAAAGGCGAAATAGCAATCGATCAGCTCCATCCTGTGGAAGCCCCTGAAAGGCAGCTCGGCCTCGTCATACTAAGATGCTTCGAAATGGTCCCTGATCCACGCCTGCATCTTCTTCAGATACTGATCGTCCGCGCTATCATGGCTAGACTGGCCACAGACCCCTATCGCGAGAAATGCGTAAAATGGCGCAGTGCACTGCAGAACGAATTTATGCTCCCCTACTTCCTTGAAGTCGATTACAAAAACGTACTTCTGGACCTCGAAGACTATGGTTATAAATTCCAGTCTCACTGGTTTGCAGCGCAGGTTGCCAGACGTTTCCCTCCTCTGGGCACAGTAACGCTGGATGATGTAGATCTTGACCTGTCTCTGGCCATCGAACCACTCAACACCCATTACGACCCACACGCAGACTCGATTATACAGCCCCCACAGCTCCAGCGCCTGCAACTCAAAACAGCACATCTGGACCCGGACCGTCATATCGTAACCTGCAATGGCTTTATCGTCCCTCTGACCGAACCAGATGAAAACACTATTCAGGTTGCAGCAATCCGGCTGTACAAAAACCTTCCTCAGCTGCCCTCAGGTGCAGTCATGAAAAGAACCCCGAACAAACTGACCTTCGAACTGGTGGACAAGGAAACAAAAGCCTCACTTGGCGGCTTCCTCTTTATCATTCCAACACCGGAGGAATATCGCAGGATTTCCATGACCTGCGACCCCATTGAAGCCAGACACAGAAGAAACGCATCATTTGACCCATTCATTCCTTATGGTGGAGAAGTTTTCGTACACCCTTCCCCCAGGACGCCTGAATCCCCACATGTACTGGATATGCGGATAATCTAGATTACGCGGCATGCTCTGGATTACCCCGGATTACCTGTGAGACAAAAACTGGTCTGGTATCAAATCCATTTCTCATTCAATATGGGGATAGATGAAACGGTCGCGTAACGCTAATGCGGCATCAAAAAAAACTAGGGTACGGAAATGCGTTCAAACTTTAAAAAAATTTTCGGCAAACAGACAATAGTATTAGCTCTGTCTGCCATCACTTTCCTCTCATTGACAGGCGCAGGCGTCTATAACAGTGCCAGCGCAAGCAAGCAGCTTTTCGGTTATTTCGTAAATTCTGCCAATAACGCCGGATACTGGGCAGGCAAGGGAACAATCGTCGCTACATCTGGCGAAAAAGAAACCCTCAAATGCAAAGCCACTTATTTCCTCTCCAAAAACGGCATTGATCTGAAACAGAACCTCAGATGTGCAAGTGAGAGCTACAATATCCGCGCCAGAAGCAAATATGTCACAAATGGAAATACAATCACTGGAAGCTGGCACGAAGAAACCTTTAATATCCGGGGCAATGTATCCGGAAAATCCAAAGGCAATAAGCTAAGCCTGGAAGTTAAAGGCCAGCATGTTAACGCCACAATGGCAATCTCGGTCAATAAATGCAGCCAGAAAATCAGTATTCTTCCAATCAAAGCCCCAATCAAACTGATTGAAATACGCTTCGGCCGCTGCTGATCCGTATCACAACACAAAAATTGTCAGACAACAGACAAACCCCGTTCAATGTGACGGGGTTTCTTCATTTCAGGCCATTTTTAAACCGACAGACAATAACCCGGCCGCCAAAAAGCAACAAAATTCAAATAATTGGCCAATGGCTTGTAGAAAAATAACATTTACTATTGCCAACCCCCCCTCAAATGCGCTTAAAACACTACTCTCACCTACTACTTACAGAGTTTCTGTCATGTGCGGACGTGGTGGAATGGTAGACACACAGGACTTAAAATCCTGAGGGCGATTCGCCCGTGAGGGTTCGAGTCCCTCCGTCCGCACCATTTCCATCAGATGATTCTATTTAGACGTGAAACGGTCTAGATGCTACCTTGCTGTTCCAGCCATGTTAAAATTGCCTGGTTTGTTTCTTCTGGTTTTTCTTGCTGAATCCAATGACCGCAATCCAGATTGATGACCTCAACATTCGGTACAAAGTCTGTTAGTTTTTCAAACTTCGGGATCACATCCCGGTCTCCGTAGATCATGAGCGCAGGTTGTTGGATGATTGGATTCACTTCCGACAATAAATGCCAATTGCGGTCAAGATTTCTATACCAGTTTATGCTCCCGGTAAAACCCGATTTTTCGAAGGCATGTACGAAAACAGCCAGTTCGCTGTCGCTCATTAGGGGGGCACCGAGTGGCTCTTCCGCTTTGGCGAGGTTGATCATCATCATGCCCGGCAATGGTTCTCTCTGCGGCTCATTTTTTCTGTACAGGTTACGAAAGAAGCGGAAAGTATTCTCTTCTAATATGGCGTCTGCAACACCCGGCTGCCGATTGAAGTGAACAAAATAGTAATCACTACCAAGTAGTTGTTCCATGAGCTTGATCCAGGGGATCTCTCCGCGTTCTTGATAAGGTAAACTCAGGTTTATCAATTTATTAACACGGTTTGGATGCAGTAAGGCCAGCCCCCAAACAACCATCGCCCCCCAATCATGACCGACAAAGGAAGCATCTTCATATCCGTAGTGATCGAGAAGTGCAATGAGATCACCGCACAGGTGTTCAAGATCATAGGCAGTTACTTCCGTCGGTCTGGATGAGTTGCCATACCCTCTCTGATTTGGGACGATAACATGATACCCGGCTGCTGCGAGGGCAGGTACTTGATAACGCCACGAAAAGGCGAGCTCTGGCCAACCATGGCAAAGCACAATTGGGTTGCCTGCATTTTGCTGGCCAGCTTCGAAGACTTCGAGTTGCACACCGTTAACTGAAATAAGGGTGGGTCTGGGAAAATCATTTGGGTTAAACATTGCATTTCCTCTTTTATTTTTCGGAACGATTTGGCGTCACCACCTGTTTTGGATAGCTTTCTTTCCAATTTCAGGTGCGTATGTTTGTGCATCTCAATTTCAAATTTCCTTCTTGACATGCACAGTCATTGTTTAAGATATAACGATGCCAAAAATTGACACCATTAAATGATAACCTTATGAAATGAATATACGCCGCCGACATGACGCCATCGTTCGTAGCCTTCGCCGCAATGGTACATCGACAATAGCCGAGTTAGCCGAGGAGGTCAGCGCATCCAGACGCACGGTGTTACGTGATATTTGTGCGTTGCGCGAGGAAGGGTTTGTCATTCACTCTGAACCTGGGCGTGGAGGTGGCCTGCAACTTGATCCGCAATCAGTTCAGACCACAGCGCGCCTTACAGTCCCTGAGGTTTTTGCGCTTCTCATCAGTGTTGCATCCATGCGTGCCGCCGGCTATTTGCCTTTTTCAGGTCTCGCAGATGCCGGGCTGGCCAAAATCGAGAAAGCCTTGCCTTCGGACAAAGTGCGTGACTTTCGCCGATTTCTGGATTGCCTGTACATCGGGCAGCTTTCACCTCAGGTAGATATATCAGATATGAGAGCGATGGATCCCGAGCTTCTGCCTACGTTCGAGACAGCTTTTCTCCAACGGTTCAAGCTGCGTTTCCGATACCGTGACGCAAAAGGGGCTGTAACCAGTAGAAACATTGAACCGCAAGCTATGCTAATTTTGCCACCACTATGGTATTTAGTGGCTTGGGATCCTGCACGCGAAGACTTCCGTCATTTTCGAATGGATCGGATCAGCAGACCGGAGTACATTGAAGGAGTAACATTTCGAAGAAGACACGTGCCTTTTGACAGTAACATCTCCCCAATTCGCGATTTACCTCGCTGATCTTTTGCGTCTTTCCTGCAAGGGTACATGATATTCACTTGGGCTATTTCTGTCCCAACTGCTGTGTTTTAAGACCTGCTCCCACTCAGCCAAAATATCAAAAACAGTATTTGAACAAAGTCCCTCCGTCCGCACCATCACCCCCGCTCGCGAATAATCACCTCACGATGCGGATAAGGAATAACAATATCATTTTCCTTAAAGGCATCCCAGATTGCCAGAAACGCCTGCCCCCTGATATTGGTCAGACCATTTTCCGGATCTTCAATCCAGAATCTCAGTATAAAATCGATAGATGACTCACCAAAAGCAGTCACATGACAAACAGCTTTAGGATCTTCCAGAGCACGCTCCAGTTTGGTAACAGCATCAACAGCAAGTTTTCGAATTTCATGAGGATTGGCCTCATAACTGACACCAAAAGTAATATCCAGCCGCACATTCCTGTTGGAATGAGACCAGTTAATAACCTGCTGGGTTATCAGATCCTCATTTGGAATAAGGTGCTCCAGCCCGTCACGGGTAATGACGGAGACATAACGGGCATGTAGTGTTGTGATCCAGCCAAACTTGTCATCCAGTGAAATAACGTCACCCGGCTTAATCGATTTATCCATCAAAATAATAATGCCGCTGATCAGGTTGGATACAACCTTTTGCAACCCGATCCCTATCCCCAGACCAATTGCACCGGAAAATACTGTAAGGGTCGTTAGATTAATACCGGCAGTTGTAAGAGAAATAAGAATCGCAAAGGTGATCAGCGCAATCTTGGTAATTTTCGATATCAGAACCTGAACAGAAGGGGTCAGTTCCGCATTGGTTTTAAGGTAATTCTCAAAAGAATTCGTCAGGGCAACCGCAACCCACATCAGCGCCCCGAACAGAATGATAACCTGAGTAACATTCAAAAGGGAAATCCTGCTGTCACCAAAGGATATCGCCGCCAGATCAAGAACGATCAGCGTTTCGTCAAGCAACCCTAGAATATTTAAGGCAGCAATCGACCAGGCAAAAGTAGCGACCAGATTGGCAACCATACGGTTACGAATTAAGCGGCTCGCAATAGCAATAATAATCCAGGCCGTTACCAGATTTGCAGCAATTAATATAAAATAGGCCCTGCTTGGCCAGGTAATGGATTTAATAAGAAACGCCGAGCACCATAGCAAAATCACGAAAGAAATCAGGTGCACACGCCGCAACAGCAAAGACAGCAAACGCAATAACGCAGGCTGCCCCTGAATTTTACGTATCTGATTTTCAAACCAGGGCGTAATCAGTTGTGCAACAACTATTGCTAAAACATAAGATCCGGCAATGATCCCGAACTGGATTATGGACCAGATATCATTGAATGAACTTAAGTAATTAACCAGCCTGCTGACCCAGCTTTCATAAAGCATTTTCAAAGAACCTGGGTCAGGTGTTTTATTTACAGCAGTTATAATAGGTTCCATGAACAGGAATATAACTATACAGGCAGACAAAGCCAAATACTTCTAAAAATATTCATACCGCTTTTAAACAGGGATTTTATAACATTTCTGGCATTGCTTCACACATAACACTTATTACTTACGGATATGCCAGAGCCAGCCCCTATTTAACCTCAAGAACCTTAGCTATTCTTTTCGTGGCATAATCCAGAAACATATCCAGCAGCATTTCAGTAGAGCCAACAATATGGAACCCTTCAGTTCCATCATCCTTGTCATAACGATGTCCCCATTTCCTCTCTTCAGGAACCCATAAAACACGGGTCCCCCCCAGATAGGTCATTTTGCCATCGCCTACAGTCTTCTCTTTTGTAATTTTCTGTCCGCGATATACGCTTTCTTCAACCACAACCTCTGAAACTCTGCGTTCAACCCTCATATTCATAATGAAGTCGTTCCAGCCGCTTTTAACAACTGTAAGGTAAAAGAACTCATTTACAGGATTTTCGGCATCTAAAATCTTTTTAATACATTGAAATTCAATTTCAAATTCCTCCAAAGCCTGATCCATCCCGACACTGTCCTGTGTCTGGTCACCCTGGATTCGTCTTCTTTGGAGCTGAATTTCTCTATTCAGGAAATCCTTCATGGACGCCATAATATCTTTCCCACCACTTAAAATTGCTTATATATTCATCAATATGCGGATTATATAAAAAATATTTCCTATGTATACTGTACTAAGATACTAGTCACTTCTCTAGGTTTCTATCAAGAATTTTCTTACCTTCACAAAGCTTTGATAACAAGACTCAATTCTGAACTGCCTCCACCATAAAATAAAATATTATTCCTCCTCTCCCAAAAAAGGGAAAAGCAGCTTTGTTTATTTCTGGACTATACAGTCAAATTAGACATGAAACTCAATCATACAATGTCAAATAACTGTTTTTAATCCGCGATATTCTTCGAAAGCGAAAGTTCTTATAATAAGGGTATTTTTTTACTTATAATAATACCACATGAAATTGTCTAAGTTAAAAATTTTACTCTGTAATATGCGCGACTTAAGAGGTGTTTTTATTTTTCCTGAAATAATTACCTCTTTTTTTGAATTAACTATTGCGTATCTGCATTGACAGCTTTCGTTTTATATTCGATATTCTTTCATATTAGTTCCATTTCCATCATAATTATTATAATAAATTGGAAATATGATTTCTAATATTTTCGTACGCATGTGATATATTTCGTTTTCGTTTATAAAAGTGCTACAAAATATGAATTTTTGGGAGTTAAAAACCTACATAATATCAACGCAGAACGACCCATTAGCCCTTCAGATTTCATAATTGGGGGGATGTTTTTTGCACAGAGAAGAAAACGAAAAATAGTTGTCCTTGTTTCAATGCTTATTGAGACCAGACCAGCTGTGCAAATTGGGAGGTTACTGATGAAAATTATTATGTATTTCGCAGGCGCTTTTTTTCTCAGCTTTATTTTGACCTGTGAGTTTCCTGTCGGATTAAGTAAGGCGAATGCTCAGGAAGCGCAATCAGAATTTCTGTCACAATATCAACGAAGGAAAGCCCTTGCTAACGCAAACACAATTGGGCTTATAACAGGTTCAACATCTGAAAGTGATATCAGAATAGGGACAGATCTGACTGATATTCTGAACAGTGATGATTTGAGAGTTCTTCCAATCATAGGTCACGGAGCTCTCAAAAATATAAATGATATACTCTACCTGAAGGGTATTGATATAGGAATCGTGCAGACTGACACTCTGGAATATATGAAGGATATTAGTGAAAAAAGAGATATCAAAAAGAGACTGCGCTATATCACAAAACTTTATTATCAGGAAGTCCATGTCCTGGCTCGAAAAGAAATTTCATCCTTAGTGGAGCTTAAGGGAAAAAAAGTAAACTTTGGCACAAAAGAAAGCGGTTCCTATATAACAGCATCAACTGTATTTTCAAGATTAAGTATAAATGTTGATGTACAGACATTCAATCAAAGAGAAGCTTTGGAAAAGCTGAAACGAAATGAAATCAGTGCCATCGTTCAGGTTGTTGGCAAACCCTCAAATCTTCTGAAAACCATCTCACAGTCTGATAAAAAGAAACTTCATATTCTTCCCATTCCTTATAATTTTCAATTGCAACGTGTTTACCTTCCTTCTCTTATAACACATCAACATTATCCGGATTTGGTACCTGCTGGTAAAGCAATTCCTACTATTGCAGCCAGTACGGTTATGGCCGTTTACAATTGGCCGGAAGAAACAGAACGATATAAAAAAGTAGCACATTTTACCAGGGAGTTTTTTGACAAATTAAAAAGGTTTTCAGCTTCGTCACGCCATCCCAAATGGAAAGAAACATTTCTCGATGCTGAAGTGCCAGGTTGGGAAAGATTCAAGGCAGCAGAAGAATTGTTAGCTGAAAGAGCTGTAACAAAGAATGTTTTAGGTAGAATATCTCCAGACAACACTGAGAACCTTGACAAAATTAAAGAGACATTCAAAGCCTTCCTGTCGCAGCAGGAAGTAAATGGTAAGCGCCTTAGTGGTAAGCAGAAAGAACTATTATTTCAGGCTTTTTTAAAGTGGAGACGTTCCTCACCCGAGGCCAAAGAACCTCCGGCATTAAAAGCTGCAAGAAAATGGATCTTAAATGAATTTCAACCTTCCACACTATCCAGAGAACAGCAAATTGAAGAAATGAAGTGGTTCATTAAAGCCTCTGAACCTTTTAGAGGCATGGAAATCCACGTTTTATCTGAAAGAATACCAACGCATGAGTATGAGTCGAAGGTTCTGACAAAGGCTTTCGAAGAAATTACCGGCATCAAAGTCAATCATCAATTGCTTAATGAAGGTGACGTCATTCAGACTGTACAAACCCAGATGCAGACAAAACGAAGCCTCTTTGATGCCTACATTAACGATTCAGATCTGATTGGTACACACTTCCGGCTGCAACTTGTAGAAAATCTGACAGACTGGATGAACGGGGCAGGTAAGGCAGTTACATTACCGACACTGGACATCAATGATTTCATGGGCAAGGAATTTACAACCGGGCCAAATGGTAAATTATATCAGCTTCCGGATCAACAATTCGCAAACCTTTACTGGTTTCGCTATGACTGGTTTCAACGCCCGGAGCTTAAGAAAAAATTCAGAAAAATTTGTGGGTATGACCTTGGAGTACCTGTAAACTGGTCCGCCTATGAAGATATTGCTCAATTCTTTACTGTGCATGTGAAAGAAATTGATGGTGTTCGTGTATATGGTCACATGGATTACGGCAAACGGGCTCCTGATCTTGGATGGCGCATGACAGATGCCTGGCTTTCAATGGCAGGTGCAGGTTCTAAAGGCTTGCCAAATGGATATCCGATTGATGAGTGGGGTATCCGGATGAAAAAGGGAACATGCAATCCTGTTGGTGCATCCGTTTCGCGCGGTGGTGCAACAAATGGCCCGGCGGCAGTCTATGCAATCAGAAAATGGGACGAGTGGCTGAGAAAGTATGCCCCCCCTGGTGCAGCAGGTTATGATTTCTATCAATCGCTGCCGTCACTGTCACAGGGAAATGTTGCACAGCAGATTTTCTGGTATACAGCTTTTACAGCTGCGATGGTATCACCCAAACTTCATGGCAATGAGACCGTTGATGACAATGGTAAACCTCTCTGGAAAATGGCACCCTCACCACACGGAGCTTACTGGAGGAAGGGTCAAAAGCTGGGATATCAGGATGCTGGCTCCTGGACACTATTCAAATCAACACCTTTGAAACGCCGCCAGGCAGCCTGGCTGTATGCACAGTTTGTTGTTTCCAAAACAGTTGACGTGAAAAAAAGCCACGTTGGTTTAACTTTCATTAGAGACAGCACTGTACGTCATGACAGTTTCACAAAACGCTCACCAGATCTGGGGGGACTAATTGAATTTTATAGGTCTCCAGACCGTGTAAACTGGACACCGACAGGAGTAAATGTACCGAATTATCCGCAGTTGGCGCCTTTATGGTGGCAGAATATTGGAGAGGTAAATTCAGGAGCATTCACCCCGCAACAGGCGTTAAACCGTCTCGCTCAACAAATGGATCAGGCTATGAGTAATATGGAAGCTGCTGATAAAAAAAGCAGAGCTTATGGCGGATGCGGTCCTCGTCTCAATAAAAAAATGCCCTTGTCTGCCTGGCTTGGCAGAGAAGGTGCTAAGGCGAAACTTAAAAATGAAAAGCCACAGGGCAAAACCATCCAGTATGAGGAGTTAATCCAGCGTTGGACAAACAGATAATATACCAATTCCCGGAGAAACTTGAAGCCAGGCAGGCAGCATTATAAAAATTGTTGCTGATTAAAAATCGTATCTCCATTGGGCAAGGCAGAAAGTTTCTTCTCAACTCCAGACCGTTTCAATTCAAATATGAAACAGTCTGGAGTTTGTCGCGATTAATCTTTCAACTTTCTTCAAAACTGAACCAGATTTTATAGACTGAACGGATTTTGCCTGATGGGGTCATTCTGGTGAAGGGTAAGAAACAGAATATTATACCGCATCACAAACGACACCACTCCGCTCTCCTTTCCGAATCAGCTACAATCCCCAAAACACAACGCTCACAGGAACCCGCACCATGAGAGACCTGAATATCGCATTCTGGAACCTGCAAAATCTGTTCGACTCCGAAACATCAAAAATAGCTGCCGACCTTGAATTTACAACTGAAGAAGGTTGGAACGAGGAAGCAGTCAGCAAAAAGATCGATGCACTGGTTGATGTGATCGCCCTGATGTTTGATGGCAAGGGCCCTGATCTGCTTGGTATTTGTGAAATTGAAAACGAGGCCTTAACCCAGCGCCTGGTCTCCCGTATGCGCGAACGCATGGGGCGCAATGACTACACCTTCGCACAGGATGAATCTCCCGATATCCGTGGAATTGACTGCGGCTTGATTTATTCTGACGATATTTTTGAACTGGCGGGGGACAGCAAGGGACATCTCGTACATTTCAGATATCCCACACGGGATATATTTGAAGTCCCGCTGAGACTGAAAGAAACCGGCAGCGAAATGACTGTTTTCGTAAACCACTGGCCATCTCGCCGCAATGGTGCCAAAGAAAGCGAAGCCTTCCGCATTACAGTAGCAGCCAGACTTGGAAACCTCGCAGACAATNNATATTCTGAAACTGCCTCGCGATGAAATCGTCAATGCTCAGGACCTGGATGCCCTGTTGCCACAGATGACCGAAAGGTGGAACCGCAATATTCTGATAATGGGGGATCTGAATGATGATCCATTCAATAATTCTGTACTGGAAACACTTCGGGCAACAAACAATATCGACCAGATAGAAGAAGATATCTCCGTCCCGTCAGATGACAGGGATATGGCACCCGGCAAAAAGAAAAGAAAATCAGCCAATGCCAGATATCTTGGCAAGCAGGCAGACTTTTATAATTACTCCTGGAAATTTCTGGGGCAGTCAGGTGTGGGAACCATACATTACTCATCAGGAGTAAATGGCCGAAGTAAACAGGTCTTTGACCAGCTTATAACCTCGCGCGCACTCTATCTCGGTCTGTCAGGATTAAAACTTGACGAACAGAGTGTCGATATATTTACGCCCGCAATAATGTGCTCAAATACACGAATTACTGATAGCACACCTAAACATATGGTGCGGCCGAAGGCATTCGACCGCAAGTCCCATAAAGGCATCAGCGATCATTTTCCGGTAACAGGCGTCATCCGTGGTGTTCCGGACTAAGCTTTCTCAATGCAGTCTGAACTCTCCATCCAGAAATGAATATTCAACCGGAGAAATCAGTTCATTATGGGCCACCCTGACTGTATGCAGCGGACCATCCAGATTCTCTTTCCAGAAATCCAGAAAACTTATGAGTTTTGGAAATTTGGGTGCGAGATCATAGTCCTGCCAGATATAGGTTTGCACCAGCTGGCGATGGTCTGGCATATGGTAGAGAATTTCAGCCGTCGTCAGACTGAACCCCTCAAGTTGCTCTCGAAACTGTTTATCAATCATACAATACCTCTTTCACTATTGATACTGCAACAAAGATAGTATATCAGTTTCTGAGGTATTTTTCGATAGTCCTTTGTTATACAAAGATATTTTACTAGCACTCTGAAGAGTGTGCTGCCAGAGAGAGACCCTGGTTAATAGCTGTTTAATTCTTTCTGCGCAATTTGCAAAAGCTTCTTTTTAGTCAATTTAAAATCACTTTGTATCCAGAACTTTTCCAGCAATCGCAATGTAATGCCAATCTTTGGCCCCTTGCAGTAACCAAGCGAAATCAGATCCCGGCCTTTAACCGGAAAGTCAGGCGTACTCCAGTGATCTGACAGTGCAAACAGTTCCATCCAGCGCTTGTCAGTTGCAGGTGCGCCGTCTCTGGCCCAGGCGTACAGAACTTTATACCGGTAGCTTTTCACGCCAATAAGATAGAGCGCAATCTTCGCCTGTATCTCGGTAATCTCCTGCGTAATTCCCGGCACCTCGGAAAGCACATGCCTCAGACACTCTTTCGCTTCATTCGAAAGCTTGAAACGCTTTGACATCCGCGAGGCATCTTCATCAACATAAAGTGATAGCACTGCCAGCCTTAAAACACCATTTGGCTTGTTACTGAATTCTTCATCCAGCTTCAGCAGATTTTGCAGAGCCAGAGGAGAAACAACACTACCCAGTAACTCAACCAGCAATCCATAATGAAACATCGTATCAACGACCTTCATTGCTGCTGGTGCAACAAGCAGCCGTATCAGCTCAGCCGAAATACGTTCTGCCGAGAGTTGACGCAAACCACCTCTTTCCCGAACACAGGCATCAAGCGATGGCCTGTCCAGCGTATCCAGTCCATACTCAGCCTTAAAACGGAAATAACGTAATATTCGAAGATAGTCCTCACGAATACGTTCAACCGGCTCACCGATAAACCGGACTCTCTTCTCCATCAGGTCATCATATCCGTTCAAAGGATCATGAAGCTCACCACCCTGATCCACATAAAGCGCATTCATCGTAAAATCCCGCCGGGAAGCATCAGCTTTCCAGCAGTCGGTAAACGCCACTTTTGCCCGCCGTCCATCCGTTTCCACATCCTGTCTCAATGTGGTCACTTCAAAAGGAACCCCCTCGGACATAATGGTAACAGTACCATGCTGCAGCCCGGTCGGTATCACCTTCAGCCCGGCACTTTTTGCAAGCCTGGATGAGTCCTCCGGCAACGCTGTCGTCGCTAGGTCAATATCCTTGATAGTTTTTCCAAGAAGTGTATTGCGAATAGCCCCGCCAACAGCACGTGCTTCATACCCTTCCCTGTTCAATGCCCTGAACACACTCTGGGTCGCACTGCTGCTTAGCCAGTCAGCATTAGCCAACTCTTTAATATTCAGCAATTTTTCTGAGGTCATTCCCCCAGCCATTCAATTTTGATAACACCTTCAGACAAGAGCGTGAGAAATACAATCGCGCCGATACTGAATATCGCTCCAAAAAATGCCAGCACTCCAAGCGGAGCGGCAAGCCAGTTAACTCCATCCTTGTCCATTCGAAACAGGCTGAGAAACGCCCGATACAAAACAAAGGGTATAAGAAAAGCGATAATCATTAGTATTGCGACACGTCCCATCAGCAATAAAGCCTTTCATAAAGATTTCTGATAATTCCGGCAGTAGCCCCCCAGATATTCCGGTCTTCATAGGGCATAGAGTAAAAGTGGCGATCTTTATTCCTCCAGAAAAGAGATTCCTTTTTGTGGTTTTCAGGTGACATAAGAAACTTTAAAGGAACCTCGAACAGATCCTCTACTTCATTCCTGTCAATGTTATACGAATAACCTTCCTCTATAATACCGACAATTGGTAGAATACGAAAGCCCGTTGCTGTCTGATAACTGTCAAGATACCCTAATATTTCAATGTTTTTGCGGTGTATACCAACTTCTTCTTCTGTCTCTCGAAGAGCGGTATCAATAATAGTAACATCTTCCTCATCAACTTTCCCCCCTGGAAAAGCCACCTGCCCCGCATGGGAAGATAAATGAGCTGATCGGGTCGTAAGAATAAGGCTCAGTCTGTCAGTATATTTCACAATTGGTACCAGCACTGCAGCAGGGCGTATCTTCTCCGCCAGCCCCGTAGTACCCTCAACATCCATATTCAGAACATGATCCCCGTTCAATGCAGCTATACCGGGATCAAACAGGGTTTCAGGAATATCCTGCTCCAGCCTGTCATTAATATAATTCAGTATTTCCAGTTCAGACTGTATATCGGCCTTTTTCTCATCGAAAGTCATTTTTTATTGTTCAATCTCGGACAGTTTCATTAAGGGAAAGAAAATTCCCCCACTTCGGATACCGGTCATCGCTTCACCATCAATGTCCTGCTCATCTGCATTATCCAGCAACTCATATGTCATGGATCTCGTCAATCGTGCTTTCAGACCATTGCGAATATCAATATAGGGCCGTATTCCCCCGTTCTCCGCATCAATCTCAAAAGCAAGCCTGTGATCATCCCCCACCTTCACAACGTCATCTACATTTGTTCTGACAAAAATTTCCTGCCCCTGCCCTTCCCCTTCAACGGAAAACTCGACAGCCATAAACGGAACATCCTCAACGTCTATCAGAATTTTCTCAACGGGAGTGACAAGTACATAGGTGCCATCAGGCTCATAACGTAAAATTGTAGAGAACAGCTTCACCATCGGCTGACGCTGTATTGGAGACCCCTGATAATACCAGATACCATTGACATCAATTTTAAGGCCAATCTCTCCACAATGTTCGGGATTCCACAGATGGACTGGAGGCAGCTTGTTATCGCTGCATTCTTTGAACAGCTTTTCCAATGGATTAGTCATATAATTGTTCTCAATAGGGTATTTTATAAAGCCTGCGCTTGCACGCATCAGATATAGATCTAAAATCTTTGTTCAGAGTAACATAATGGCCATCTTTTCGATAAACAATAAGTTTCGTTAAGCACATGGCATTATGTTACCATCTTGGTATTTATTATATCCTGTTTAAGAGCAGGACAGATTAAATAGATTAAATCAATTTAATTAGGTCTTACCTATAAGAAGAATTATAAGTTACATAAATTGTTACTATGTGTTGACATGATTTAACTTTATACTGGAGCCTATGATCAGCATTAATCAGCCAGACAGCGATATTGTCGAAAAAATTGAAGCTGCCAGCAATAAAATCCAGCAGGTACGGGATGCAGCAGCTTCGATCATATTTGGACAGGACAAAGTAATTGAGCAGACCCTGATAACATTGTTATCGGGAGGTCACGCACTGTTGATTGGAGCACCGGGAGTGGCAAAAACCAGTCTCGTTGAAACACTCAGTACAGTGATGGGACTGGACAACAAACGTATCCAGTTTACCCCGGACCTTATGCCTGCTGATATTATTGGCTCTGAAATCCTCGAAGAAGGTGAAAATGGCAAACGGGAATTCCGTTTTATCAAAGGCCCTGTTTTCACACAGCTCCTTATGGCAGACGAAATAAACCGCGCCAGCCCCAAGACACAATCCGCATTATTGCAGGCCATGCAGGAACACCATGTAACCTATGCCGGTGTCCGTTATGACGTACCTGCCCCATTCCATGTTCTGGCCACTCAGAACCCGCTGGAACAGGAAGGAACATATCCGTTACCTGAAGCACAACTGGACAGATTTCTTCTTCAGATCAATGTAGGATATCCAGGGCGCAATGCTGAAAAGAAAATGCTTTACGCTACAACCGGCACAGAAGAACGCTCACTGCACACAATCTTTTCTCCCGGCGAACTTCAGTCAGTCCAGAGACTGGTAAGACAGATCCCCGTAGGAGAGCAGGTAGTAGAAGCCATACTGAACCTTGTACGGTCTGCCAGACCCGGAGACGGCGCAAGCAAGGAAATTGGCAAATTGATATCCTGGGGACCGGGACCAAGAGCCGGACAGGCCTTCATGCTGGCAGTAAGAGCCAGAGCATTGTTTGACAACCGTTTTTCTCCTTCCATCGATGATGTTATTGAACTGGCCGAACCAGTCCTCCAGCACAGAATGGCCCTGAGCTATGCTGCTCGCAATGAGGGCAAGGAAATGAAAGACGTGATTACCGATTTAATCGATAGAGTAATATAAGTAACTTATATGAACGAAAATATTGCGCGACAGGATGTGAATAATCTGCATGCCACCGCATTGGAACTGGCGGACAGGTTACCTATGGTTATGTTCGAGGCCAGAAAGGTTTCACATACTGTTGCACATGGTGTCCACGGACGCAAAAGAGCTGGCCCAGGCGACAACTTCTGGCAATACCGCAAATTTCAGGCAGGCGATAATGCAACCCAGATCGACTGGCGCAAATCCGCCAGCTCCAGCCATCTCTATATTCGAGAAAGAGAATGGGAAGCGGCCCACACCTTCTGGATGTGGCCAAACCTGTCTCATTCAATGGCATTTCAGTCAGGACTGGCCGCTGCAAGCAAACGCGAACGCGCAATGGTCCTGATGCTGGCTTTAAGCCAGGTTATGATCAATGGCGGTGAACGTGTTGGCGTACTCGGTGCATCTCAGCCAACAGCCAGCCGCAACGTCATAAGCAAACTGTCCGAAACTCTGTTTACAATATTATCCGGTAAGGATTACGAAAGACCTCTTCCCCCTGCAACCAGATTAAGCCCACTATCCGAATGCGTTATTTTCAGCGACTGTCTGGAACCTCTGGAAGACCAGATAGAACGTCTGGGATATATTGCCTCTCAGGGTATTCGCGGACATCTTGTTCATATTCTGGACCCGGCGGAAGAGACCTTTCCCTATGAAGGCCGGACAGAATTTCATTCATTCGGAACAAACCACACAAAACTGGTGGTCGATCGTGCAGAAGGTATCCGGGAAGCTTATCAGGAACGTCTCAATTCTCTGAAAGCCACTCTCAATGAACATCTGACCCGTATGAACTGGAGTTACCTGATTCATCACACGGACCGTCCTGCCAGCGAGGCATTACTGACCCTGTACAGCAATATTTCAAATGTTTCTCATAGATACAGTATGGGGCTGACACAATCTGAAGGAGATGCTGAATGATGTATTTCGGCCCCCTTGGATTTATGCAGCCCTGGTTTCTGGTTGGTCTCCTTGCATTACCCATATTGTGGTACCTGCTGAGACTTATTCCTCCGCAACCGGAAAAAATATGGTTTCCTCCGCTAAGGCTTCTGTTGGGACTACAACCTGAAGACCAGACCTTTAGACGAAGCCCCTGGTGGTTATTGCTTCTCAGAATGATATTGCTAGCCCTGATTATCATGGCATTCGCCCGCCCCGTATGGGACCCGTCCAGCCTCGGCTCAAAAAGCTCACTCGATATGGTGCTGGTTATAGATAATGGATGGGCTTCTGCATCTGGCTGGGACAAAAGAGGCCCTGTTCTGGATAACCTGCTTGCTCAGGCTGAGCAGAATGAAAGTAAAGTCTTACTGGCAATGACCAGCTTCAGACGAAAAGCTGAAGACAGCACGGAAACCTATACCTTTCACAGTCTTAGAAAAGTACGCGAGAAAATTGCGACCATAAAACCGCAGCCATTTTATCCCAAACGACTGAAACTTATGAAGAATTTGGAAGATAACATTCCCAAAGGCGGTTCATATCGTGTTGTCTGGCTAAGCGACGGGCTGGACTATAACGGCGCGGACGAGTTTACAAAGCGCTTAAACAAACTGGCCGGGGCCCATGGTAGCGTCGAAATCTTCCGCGAAAAATCAGCATCACCTCTTGGGCTGTATGTTCAACCTGAAAAATATGGTTTGCAGGCAAATATCCTGAGAACTGGCAGCGGGACATATCAGGGTCTCGTTCATGCATGGAACGCGAAAGGTGATCGCCTGGGTGAAGCAG
The DNA here is from genome assembly GCA_050633205.1 of Methyloligellaceae bacterium. Classification (GTDB taxonomy): domain Bacteria; phylum Pseudomonadota; class Alphaproteobacteria; order Rhizobiales; family CBDHHC01; genus CBDHHC01. Next base: position 26,471 of record JBOEGA010000073.1, read on the forward strand.
AGTTCAGCTTTACTGGCGGACAGAAAAAAGCCGTAGCGGAACTGCGTTTCCCTCACCTTATCCGTAATCAGATAACGCGCATAACAATCTCTGGAGAAAAATCTGCTGGAGCTGTTTTTCTTCTTGATTCCAGAGCTTTAAGATACAGAGTTGGATTGATTTCAGGGGAAGATAATGATCTGTCTCAACCTCTCTTATCGCCCCTGTATTATATTGAGAAGGCTCTGACACCTTACGCAGAGGTCTATTCGTCAAATGAAAAGAACATTTCAGTAGCTTTGGACAACGTAATTCAAAGCAAACCCTCAACCTTGATACTGGCAGATATTGGTCGACTGGCTGATAGTGACCTTAACCGCCTGAGACAGTGGATTCGCAAGGGAGGCGTATTAATCCGCTTTGCCGGACCTGTCATGGAAAAACATCTGGATCAGTTACTCCCTGTCAATATCAGGAGAGGCGGACGAAGCCTGGGCGGAGCGCTGTCCTGGAGAGAGCCGCAGGGCGTAGAAACATTTGAACAGGAAAGCCCGTTTTATGGCCTTCAGGTCCCGCCCGATGTCAGAGTAAGAAAACAGGTTTTAACAGACCCCTCATTACGATCTGATGACGTTGAAATCTGGGCCGAATTAAAGGATGGAACCCCTCTTGTTACCGCAAGCAGGATGGGTGAAGGTAAACTGATATTCTTTCATGTGACTGCAAATTCGGAATGGTCAAACCTTCCAATATCAGGCCTGTTCGTAGAAATGCTGAAGCGCCTGACAGAACTGTCTCAACCAGGTCTTGGGCTGGGCGCAAAAAATGGAAAATATGGGACAACCGGAGAAAAACAGTTGCTGGCTCCATTCAGCGTATTAAATGGATTTGGCCATCTGATTGACCCTCCTCTGGGAGTAGACGCTGTTGAAAGCTCGCGGGTAATAAATATGAAACCGGATTATGGTAACCCGCCCGGATACTATGGTACTTCGGGTTCTGTGGCAGCCATTAATGTTCATAATGCCAGATCCGTTTTAAAGCCACATAAAGCCTTTTCAAAGGAAGCAACATTGTCCGGTTATTCTGTTTCAAATATTATGTTTCTGTTTCCATGGTTTATAATGGCGGCATTTATTCTGCTGTTATGCGACAGCCTGATCTGGATGAATATGACACGTAACCGGGGTTTTCTCATTGCACGCTCCGCGGTTATATTAGCTGCAGCATTGATTTTATCCGCAGGCCCGGTCACTTCAGCCAAAGCTGATCAGAAAAGTGCCGCTGAACTGGAGTTTGCTCTAAAAGCCTCGACCGGCACACATCTGGCATATGTTATTACTGGAAACAGTGAAATTGACCGGATTTCTCAGGCAGGTCTCTCCGGCCTTAGCAAGGTAATAGCAAACAGAACTGCTGTAGAACCATCTGATCCGATTGGCGTAAACCTCAGCAGGGATGACATATCATTTTTCCCCATACTGTACTGGCCCGTTGATGTTAAAGCAAAAGACCTGTCAGACAAGGTGCTTGCCAAGGTTGATGCATATATGCGTCTCGGTGGCTTGATTCTGTTCGATACCAGAGATTATCAATCCGCTGCAGATACAATCGAAAACGGCTCCAGCCCGGCAATGAAAACACTCCAGAGGCTGTTCAGAAAACTTAACATTCCTCCTCTTACACCTGTAAGCGAAGGCCATGTCGTTACCAAGTCGTTTTACCTTTTAAAAAACTTTCCAGGCCGATGGGAAGGAGGGCAGTTATGGGCAGAAGCCAGCACCCTCCCGAATTCCAGAAATAAAAGCAGGCAGCGAAGAGCAGATGGAGTAAGCTCCATACTGATAACATCTAACGATTTTGCTGGCGCCTGGGCTCTGGACAATAACTACCGTCCGTTAATGCCGGTAGTTCCCGGAGGTGAATTACAGAGGGAAATGGCATTTCGTTCTGGCATCAATATTGTGATGTATGCCCTGACCGGAAACTATAAAGCCGATCAGGTCCATGTTCCGGACTTACTGGAGCGTTTAGGCCAATGACATTTTTCCTTTTTCAGTGGTGTATTATATGAACTGGGCAATCGAATTTTTTCCTCTGTTACCGCTAAACATTGTCTGGACCCTGTGTATTATTACAGCCTTGTTCAGCCTTGCCCTGCTCTTCATAAAAAAGCAGTATGCAATCCTGAGGATTTTATGCTTCCTTTTATTGCTGGGTGTTATCGCCAATCCTCAGCTAAAACACGAAAAACGCAATCCATTAAATAATATTGCCATAGCTGTGATTGATGAAAGTGATAGTCAGTCAGTTGCAAAACGCAGGGAAATAACAAAAGAAATTAAGAAAAAGCTAGCTGCTACTCTGGCGACAGTAAACCGGCTCGAAGTTCGTTGGGTTACAATCCGGAATACTGCTGACTCAGGCAGACGTGAAGGCCGCGGTACCAGACTCTTTGCCGGACTAAGAAAAAGCCTTTCCACTGTACCGGCAAAACTTCTTGCCGGAGTTTTTCTCATTACTGACGGTCAGGCTCATGACGTCCCGGATTCACTGGAAAATCTGGGTTTAAAAGCTCCTGTTCATACTATAATTACCGGTAACAAACGAGAATTTGACCAGCGCATTAAAATCATAAAGTCTCCCAAATTCGGACTGGTTGGCAGTGAAGCATTTATTGAATTGGAAATTGTTCAGAATGGTGCAGCCGATAAGAAGCAGAACTCAAACATACGAATAAGACGCGAAGGCCAGGACCCGGAAGTGCGCACAGTAATTCCAGGGAAAAAATTTGAGGTTGCTATGACATTTCCTCATGCTGGCTCAAATATCATCGAGATAGAACTGGAAGCAATACCGGGAGAATTAACCCTTGCGAACAATAGGGTCGCAATTGTTTCTCAGGGCGTCCGCGAAAATCTGCGCGTACTTCTGGTCTCGGGAGAACCACACGCTGGAGAACGCACATGGCGCAATCTGCTTAAATCAGATGCCTCAGTAGATCTGGTTCATTTCACAATATTGCGACCTCCTGAAAAACAGGATGGCACACCCATCAACCAGCTCTCACTGATAGCATTTCCAACACGCCAGCTATTCTCTGAAAAGTTGAATCAGTTTGACCTCATCATTTTTGACAGATATCGGCGCAGAGGTGTTCTTCCGCTTTTATATCTTGATAATATTGCACGTTATGTCGAAAATGGAGGTGCCATACTGGTTGCAGCAGGAAGTACATTCTCTTCAACTTTAAGTCTGTATGAAACACCTCTGTCCCATATCCTGCCTGCTGAACCAACTGGCACTGTTATAGAGAAGCCTTATCTCGCAACAGTAACAGATGCAGGGAAAAAACACCCTGTAACCAGAAACCTGCCAGGAGATGCTCCGGGACAACCCAAATGGGGAAAATGGTTCAGACTGATTCAGGTTAAGCCCAAAGTTGGCAATATCCTCATGAAGGGCCATGACAATAACCCGCTGCTGATATTAAATCGTCTGGGTAAAGGAAGAGTAGCACTTCTTGTTTCTGATCATGCCTGGTTATGGGCACGGGGATATGATGGCGGTGGCCCTTATGTACCCTTGTTGCGCAGGCTTGCCCACTGGCTGATGAAAGAGCCGGATCTTGAAGAAGAGTTTCTCAGCGCCACAAAAAAAGGCAGTAAAATAGTCATAGAGCGCCGCACCATGCAGAACAGGGTTTCTGATGCGGAGGTGCAGCTACCGGATGGTAAAAAGAAAAAAGTTAAACTCAGGGAAGTTCAACCCGGATTATGGAGAGGGCAGATAGACTCAACTTCTCCCGGATTGTACAAATTCAGTTCTGACAACTTATCAAGTCTTGTTCATTCCGGTCTTGTTGAATCTCTGGAGATGTCAGATGTATCTGCCACCAGTCGTTTACTGCAACCTGTTGCTAACCAGACAGGTGGAGGCATATTCTGGCTTCCTCAGACAAATGAAGTTTCAATTCCCAGAATTGCCATGTTGAGTAACAGCAGAACAATGTTCGGAAGAGACTGGCTTGCCCTGCGAGACAGAAATGCTTATCAGATCTCCGGAGTAGTTTATGTACCGCTCATTCCAGCAATTCTTCTGCTACTTATACTTGCAGGAATATTCTCATTTACCTGGTTCAGGGAAGGACGCTGATGCTGACTGGTGACAATAGGTAACTGGCCTCACTCAGGACGTGAATCCAGGTGAACAAACCGTAACTCAAGGAGACCGTAAACAGGGAGAAAATGAGAGGAATTACCTGTTTGCATCCAGCTCAAAAGCAAACATAAGCAGCGCAAGCCCAATCATACCAACCCCGATAAGGCTCATTCCTGTAGCAAACCAGGGCTTGTTAAACAGTTGCATGGCAATAGAAAAAATCAGAATTATAAACCCTGCCGCAAGAAGCGTCCCCACCACAAATGGCCATTTATCAATTAATGGACCATCACTAGCCACCATAAATCCAAGGAATACACCAATAATTCCCCCGATTATTGGCAATACATAACTCTTCTGTTCATCATATAAAAGCAGTGCCCCACCCCCCAGAATAAACAGGTAAGGCCCAAGATAATTATAGTTCTTGATAACAATCTCGCCCGTAAACACTGCAGCAATAATGCTAGCCAGACAGAGCAGAGCATAAACCTGTAAAGTGGTGCGAAAACCGATACCCGCCATGCTCATACCAAACGCCACCAATGGCAGCGCAAAGAAAATATTCCCCATCGCATAGTTAAAGCCACGCTCAATAAACTTTAAATCCATCTTGCTGAAATCAAAACGCCTGTTGTTCCGCAGATGCTCTTCATGCGCCCGGTCTGTCTTCCTCTCGGTTCTGATTTTCTTTTTTTTTATTGCCTTCTTGATTTCAGATGCCTGAATAGGCTGCACCCCTGACTTGCTTTTGGCAGGCTTACTCTCAGTTTTAAAGTAATTATTGATGCGGGCATAAAGCTTCTTTAACCCCCATGCATCATCAGCCTCTGTCTTGACCTCTGCCTTATTAATTACTGGTTTGGCCTGCGGCTTCATTTGCTTTTC
>JBOEGA010000074.1:0-20864 GCA_050633205.1 Methyloligellaceae bacterium
ATCTCGACTTATTCATATTATGCAGGCTTTTTTACATTCACACGCTTAGCGTAATTCTTGTGTTTAGGAATTGCCGAGCTTTTTTTTAGAAATCTGATGTCGAGAAAACAAAATAAGTTGAAAATACTACTGAAATGCATCCAAGCCACCAAATCAAACTATATAGCTTTATGTCTAATATTATGCCGCCATGATTAATGAAGGCGTATAACGCAAAAACAGGCACTAGGGAAAATGATCCAAATATTAAAGACAATCTACCTATCTTTTGTATGTTAAAAGCGCTTTTTCTCTCTCTATGATAATTTTCCCATTGAAAAATTTCTGATGCGTCTGACATATTCAGAGCTTGTCCAATTTTAGGCCTTAACATTTTTAGTATATAATCGCGAATATGATTAATTTTTATTTCATTGGAGCTATATAACAGTGATAATAAAAGTGCTGAAAAGGGGATCGCCAGAAGGTAGTAAAAACTGGACGGTGAACTTGAATATTGTGTGCTCATAATTGCAGCGTTTATTATTATGCTAGTATACAACACAGTCTCCCTGACTAATAACCTATTAGACTGTTCATTTTTTAAGGATGTGTATTCAGCAATATACAAGTTTTCCAATTTGCTAACTTCGATCTTACTCATCTTCTTGTCCATTAAAAAATATTTTTTCCATAGTTACTTTGAGGAAATGCTTTTGGGATTGACTAACTTAAGCCCAATAGGAGCTATTACCTCTTCAACTAAGGCCAAGAGATTAATGCGCTCTTCTTGACTTGTCGATGTCCAATATGCTCGTCCCAAAAGATAATCTGCTATTGTAACCCGTGCAAAAGCTTTTTGAGGCAACTTTTTAATTATTTTTATGAAATGTGAACTTCCTGAGTTGCTGTCGAGTGCTACAAGCCACAATGAGCGAAGTAATTCATATGATTCTTTGTCAAATGTTATTTTTGACAAACTTTTATACAAGACAGGGTGGCTTGCTGAGTCATTAATTCGATTTAGCATGCTTGGCATTACGGACATGAAGCCGTGTACTTCAGATATATTTACAAATATGTCCACTAATTTTATAAGAGTTTCCTCTTCAAAATCAACGTGATCTAGTTCGTTTCTCATATCTTCAACTACACTTTCTTTGACTGATTGATGATCAATTTCATTTAGATTTCTAAACCAATCATCTGTTATCAATGTCGTTAGCTGGATAATTCTGTCTGCAAGTAATCGTTTATCTTTTGCTGTTAAATGTTCAGCTCCCGCACCGAGCAAAGTAACTCCAAGATCCAAATCGTGGATTAGTTTTTTTCTTCCTTTGTGAAAATCAGGAGTTTCATTAGAGTTTATTTTATGTTCCACTGTAGAAGCTCTCATTCTTGAGTTTACATCAAGTATTTTCTGCTTTTTTTCAGTTTCATCATCACAATCTAACATATCATCAATCATGTGTTCACAGCGCTTGTGAACGTCTGAAATTGCAGATTGCTTTTTTAGTAATTGGGGGGAGATTTCAGAGTCAAAGAGTGCGTGTAACCCTGTTGTTACGGTTCTGTCCTCACATTCCGCGATTTTTTTAAAATCAGCTATATCGGATTCCAAATTATGAAGTATATCTTGATAGACAGCCTGCCCACCGCATAATTCGCAATAGATTATAAACGTTGGGAAATCAAAATATTCAGCGTTGATATTGAAATATTTTTTTGCCTTATCCTCATTATTAGCTAAGTGCTCAGCAAGTAGGAAAAATCTTATAAAAGGTATTGAAAATTCAACATTATTACGATCTACTTTCAAAATACCATATTCAAAAAATTTCTCGATGAAGTTTTCTGAATTGACGTCGAAATCATATTCTTCTAATACTTCTTGAGCAATAGAATTCAACTCTTTCTTAGTTATCATTTTCCCGTCAATTTCCATTCTCTCCAGAATATTAACAAGGAAACGTTTTCTCGTTGTTCTGCTTAGTCTTACGTCACTTGTATCTCCTGCTACAGTGAATGTAAGAAAGCCTGTTACAGCAAGTTCAATCAACTCTGATCGCCGATTGGCTTCAATTAGCTTAGTTAAGAAATCTTTCGGTATACCAGCTACGTAGCTAGCATGTACTGGTAGGTCGAATTTGTTGAATGTTTGTGATAAACGGAGTGCTATACTTTCAGCCTCTATATTTTCAACTTCAAATTGCTTGCGAATAAACCTAGCTATATTTGCGAAAGAAATTGAGTCTATCGTGAATGGAACATAAAAGGTAAGATAGTTGTCTTCCGCTAAAAGTTGATAATCGGAATGTTTAATAAATGTTATAGATCGACAATTTTTGGATTTAGTGAGCTCCGAAATTATATGCTTCATTTTGGAGTTACTGTGAGCAGGAAGAGATGGAAAAACGTAGACAATTACGCAGTCCTCTCTTTTTGCGAGTTCTTCCAATTGCTCTTTACTAAGCTCAGGCACAAAATGATTAATAGATCTGGGAGGCGCTATATTTTCTTCAACAAATACTGGTACAATTATTCTACCATTGATCGTATTGGATAGTAAGTGATATGCAAACTGTTGGGGAGCACCTTGATCTGGATAACTAGTTGGCATTTCTATTAATATATGCGAGTCAGTTTCTAGAATTTCTTCTATGTTTTGTGGCAGGCTTTGTTCTCCGATACTGGGTCTGCCTCTTAGACGGGGGGGAGGTGTCCAATAGTTATTACCGCCGATCCTGAACTCCGGTGATAGAAGCATAAGTTGTTCTCGGATTTTTTTCTGAACTATTGTTATGGCAGTGTCTAATAGGTCCTCTTGATCTTCGCAAATATCGGTGCGAGTTTTCTCCGTATTTTGACTTTCAATGAAATTTGCTCTAAAGAATGAATTATATTCCAAGTTTATTTTCAAAAAGTCTGCGGCATTTCTTACAGCATATTTGCTTACCCCTCGAGATGTTTCTTTTTCAAGTTGATTTTTTTGTGCGTCTGAGTGATCTGAAATACCCCTGATAGTTATTACATCCATACCCGTCCATTCAAAGTGACTAAAAATTCCCCCAACTTCAGTTTCAATTGCCAGCATTTTTCTATTCAATTTCTTTATTTTATTTTTGAATTCACTGCTTGCAGAAACAGGGCCAGTACATATTGTACCATTATGAATTTTAGCGACGTCTAAATCTTCTGAATTAGAGAGGCCAGCAATGTCTCGATTTTTGTTACAGCGTTCACGCCAGGTTTTTCTTGCTTCATCTAAGGCTGGATGTGTGTTGAAGAACTGTAACTTATATGAAAATTTTATATTTGTACGGTAAGACGAAGGAGCAACTTCGGTATCAATGTCAGTAATTTTTTGATTTTGAGAGATGTCTATAATGTTGCCAGAGAAACAAACATCACCAAGATTAACGTCTTCGCTGATCCCCCCAGCTATTCCCAAACAAACAAACAGTTTAAAGGTACATATTGTTGAGATATTCGCTGCAGCTGACTGTGCCGCAGAAGCTCCCATTTCATGCCCTGCTACAAGTAGAAGTGAAATACCGGAACACTTAGTGGATAATGCAACCATATTAAAGTCGTTTGTCAAATCTTCCGTATAGCCGAAAATATTTGATACTTCTCTAAACTCTTCTTCAAGGGGGCAGTATAATATCATGTCAAAGTGGAGCATAGTCAATTTACCTGCATGTTATGCAAATAGAATACTTATGGAATAGCTATAAGGTAATCTCAATGTCTCATTACTGCTTATCCACTACTATAGTTTTACGACTTTTAACAAAGGAGTATGTCTATGAACGCTATAAAAAAAATGTATAACTCTCCATAAGTCTGGCATTTATTAGGAACCGTGATATCGAAGAATATTGGTATTTCGTCGGTCATTTTGGCTTGTGTAAAAACAAAAAATGACTCTATCAACACTGTTTGAAGACATCCGGGAACGTCACCGATGAGACAATTCTCAATTACATTGAAAATCATACAGAGGATGAACTTACTGGTAATCGCCGGTAGTGGTTCAGTAAACATTTATCATCGATGTAGATGCAAAAAAATTAATGAGAGCTCCTGTACAAGGTGCTGAATCCCAAACAGGAACCGTGGATGCGCAATTTTTTGAAAAATATCATAAAGCCGCCCCACCCACACTCTGACCTCTTACATGAAATCTACGATGAAGGTGAGAGGTCAGAGTGTGGGTGGGAGTTTTGATAGTATATAAAGTGAAGATATAACTTATGAACAAAGAGAATGAAGAGGTTAAAATATTATAGTGTATGGGAAGGCATAATAAAATTGTATATGCGGATTGTTGATTTATGTGAAATATGATTTATGTGAAATATGATTAATGTGACAGAAACCATTTTTCTTCTGGCTCGTCCTAGCTTGGTCTGGCACTAGTGTGGATTGAAGCCGATTTTTTTGTGGCTTATGATATTTCTAATACCCATACAGATTCTTTGGCGCTCTCCCGTGTTACACACGAGCCCGGCTGCATGTCGCTAAGGGGTGATGAAGCACCCCAAGCTCACCGAACCCCTTGAAGAAGAGTTTCGGCCAAAGGTTTTCATCGCAAAAGTTGAACTGCTGGAGAGGGTCCTCAGCGCATGATCTGGGTCGAGCGCATCTTTGGTTCAATTCTTTTCTTTTGCGGAAATCAATTCAACAAACCAGCACCTCGATCAGAGTTTCAGGTTTCTCGTCGAGGCCGTGAGTTTTACCTCAAACCAGAGTAAGAATTCTGTCTACAAGGTGGCCAGGGTGTTGGCCACAGTCAGTACATAAACCCTGGCCACCCAACTGCCATACGGCCTGTCCATCAGACTATAAAGTTCATTGGACTTAGTGAGAGAAATTCCCCAAAGCACGGCTAAAATTGCACAAGTGCAAATATAATATGTAAAATTTTATAGGATTTCATTGGGTAAAAACGGGCGCAAAAAAATGCTAATCCTGCAAAGGCATTTTCATGCAATTATGAAAATCACCCTCCTGTTCCAGGTCCTGTTTCCCGATACAGTAGGTTGTAGAAGATAACATGCTGAAAAGAAAGAAAAAGAACCACCGCCCACACCCTGACCTCCCACTCACAACGTTTGTCTTAAAGCGGGAGGTCAGGGTGTGGGCGGTGGTAAGAAAGAAGAGTGAGAGAGGAGAAGAATAAAGGGCTAGAGAAGATAAAGTAAGGAAGTGGTAGAAGCGGCAATGGCGGTTGAGAATGACAGGGTGTAAAGATACGGGCAGGCTATGTGTGGCTGGTCTGGTCAGGGTGGGCAGGGTGGCTTATTTTTACCGTTTACTCTGGCCGTTAGTCTGGTCTTGTCCCTGTCCATGACACTGTCCAGTAAGGTGAATCTCATACATATAGGCAGATTGACCATACAGGTAAAAATGATGCTGGGCTCTCCCGTGTTGCACACGGGCCGGGCTGCATTTCGCTAAGGGCTAAAGCCCAAAGCTCCACCGAACCCCTGAAGAAGGGTTTCGGCCAAAGGTAGGCATCCCTAATCCTGCGGCAGCTTTGCTGCCTCGTATCGGGGCGCTAAAGCGCCACATGTTATTTGGTGCGCACTCAAACTCACCAAAGGAAAACGCTCTAAACTTTTCCTCCAGACCCATTTCTCGCACGCATTCTGAAAGGCAGAATTGATTCGCGCACAAGAAACGGCTCCAGAGGAAAAGTTTAAAATCGGGTTGCAGGAGAAAAGTACAAAAAGGTACCGGAACGTACTAATACGTCCCAATAAGGGTAAATAAAGCATCTTCCTGCCAGAACGGTTACACGCGATAATGTTTATTATTGATAAGCAGTTCCGAAGGAAGAATATATGACAGCAGACCCAACCAGCCAGAACCTCTATCTCACATCAGCGGAGGCGGCCGAACTTCTCAAACTATCAACCCGCACCCTGGAGCGAATGCGCGTCACAGGAGAAGGTCCGCCATTCATGAAAGCAGGAGCAGGAAAACGCTCGCGGGTCCTTTACAGGCAATCTGACATAAGTAAATGGCTTGAGGGGAATACATTCCAGTCGACATCAGAATATGAGTGAAATTTTATGCGCCCGCCAGTTTCACTCAAAATTCGACAGAAATAGGTCAAAAAATGTTAGCCATATGTTAGCCATAGCTAACATTTCAACTCTACGCCGAAGAGTGATTTTCTTCTAACTGCTTTAATTTATTGAGAAAACTTGGTAGCGGGGGAGGGACTTGAACCCCCGACCTACGGATTATGATTCCGCCGCTCTAACCAGCTGAGCTACCCCGCCACACGTGTGATCGTGTAAGTGAACGTTTGTATAATTGTGTGCATGCCCAGCTGTCAAGACGGGCATGGAGTTTTTTATGTGTTTTCAGCTAAAAAGTGTAATTTTCAGCTAAATCAGGCACCGGCGGCCTTTAATTTTTGTTCTTGTGTATCTGAAGTTTGTACGGGAGAGCTTAGTTTTTCCTGTACTTCGTCTTCAGAATGGTTGGCACTTTGTATCCAGCCGCCGCCGAGGATCCGGCTGGAGCCTTCCTCGCTGTCGTAGAAGACGCAGGCCTGGCCCGGAGAGACGCCGTTTTCACCCAGATGGAGCCTGACAACCGGGGTGCCGCCTTTATTGTAAAGGGTGGCAGGTTCCGGCGGACGTGTGGAGCGGATCTTGGCAAATATTTCAATGCCTTCCGGTCCAATTTCCTTAATCGGGGTGTCGCCAAGCCAGTTTGTGTCCTTCAGGATGATCCAGAAGGCTTTCAGGGCGTCGCGTGGGCCAACAATGACTTCACGTGTCTCCGAGTTCATGCGGATTACGTAGAGAGGGTCTCCGGTTGCTATGCCGATGCCGCGGCGCTGGCCAATGGTATAGTTAATGATGCCATCATGCCGGCCGAGGACTTCACCATTCATATGGACGATGTTACCAGGTTCAGCTGCATCAGGGCGCAGTTTCTGGATGATCTGTGTATAGCGACCTGTTGGTACAAAACAGATGTCCTGACTGTCGGATTTGGTTGCGACCTGTAGGCCGTATTTTTCCGCGAGTTTGCGCACATCGGGTTTATGCATATGGCCCAATGGGAAGCGTACGAATGAGAGCTGTTCCGGTGTTGTTGCGAACAGGAAGTAGGATTGATCGCGTTCCGGGTCGGCGGCACGGTAGAGCTCCATTCCGTGAGGTCCGGGTTTGCTTTGAATATAGTGGCCGGTTGCAAGAGCGTCTGCATCAAGGTCTTTGGCTGTGCCAAGCAGGTCGTGGAATTTCACGGTCTGATTACAGGTTATGCATGGAACTGGGGTTTCGCCCATCATATAGCTGTCTGCAAAACTGTTAATGACAGTGTCAGCAAAACGTTTTTCATAGTTCAGCACATAATGTGGGATATCGATTTTTTCAGAGACACGGCGTGCGTCATGTATGTCCTGACCGGCACAGCAGGCGCCTTTTTTAGCTACAGCTTCGCCATGATCGTAGAGTTGCAGGGTGATACCGACAACGTCATAGCCCTGCTCTTTAAGAAGGGCCGCTACGACTGATGAATCCACTCCGCCTGACATGGCGACAACCACTTTGGTGTCTGCCGGTGCCTTTGGCAGGTATAAGCTATTGAGTTCTTTGTTCAATATTGGCGACATTGTTCTGAAAACCAGTTGCTTGTTTCATTTCGTGCATATATTCGCGGAAGATTATTCCGAAACAGTAATAACATATATATGCAGGATTGCTATAGGGGTAAACGTGTTTACCTTAGCGCGCTGTAATATGATTAACACGCGTTGATATTTCTGTCATTCGCGGCTGTTTGCCTCAAAAAACGAGAATATCTATTATCTGGGCGTATATTATCAGATTTTTAGGGGGGAGGTCCAATTTCTTTTGTGCAGGTATATTATTTTGGGTATGAGGGCAGAAGTCTGCAAAAATAAAATACTATAGATTACAGACTTCCATCTTCATTAGTAATGGTTACGGTTTAGTAAATGTTAGTGCCTGCAGGTTAAAAGGGCCGGGCGGTGTTTCTTTATCTTTTCCAAAGAGGTGGGAAAAGTGGGAGGTTGCGAACACAATGTCTGTGCCTGTTATTAAACCGCTGGTTGGCTGGGAGTTTGCCTCGTGGAGAGTAGCCAGGTTGGCTTTTTTGTCAGAAATCCTGGCATGGGTTATTCTGCCTTTCCCCGCACTAGTGAGGCCGTTTTCGAAGATTATTAATTGCTCAGGGGCAATAACTCTCAGGGCGTCCGCTCCTGTAAGCGGGCGAGACAGTTTCAGCTCCGTAATATCTCTCGCAGCATAATTCTCATCAAGTCTGATACGAAATAACTTTCCTTTAGTGAATGTAGTTATATAGACAGACTGATCATAGCGAGACCAAGCAATGCCGTTACTATTAAAGGCCGACCCACCAAGTAGTGGGTTTTTAAGCCAGACAGTCAGGGTACCACCTGCTTTTGGAGAAAATTTCAAGACACGGGCTTTTTTAGTATCTGAAATTAATAAAAACCTACTGTTTACTGATGTGATATCATTGCAAAAACCTTCATCAGGCAATTTCCAATGGCCATTTTTCCGGCCACTGGTTAAATGAAATGAAGTCAACGCTGATTTTCCTGTAGCAGTTTTATGGACACCAAGGTTTGCTGTGCAGGCATATAAACGCCTGCTTTCTTCATCAATGTGTAATCCCTGAACGGACATCAGGCCATTTGTCCCTGGTGTAATAAAGGTTGTGTTTTTTCCGGTTTTTGCATTTATGTGAATTATGGAGCTTTGGGTTGCGCTGCCTAAAAAGTAACTGCCGGATGCATCCTGTGCGATGCTTTCGGGGTAAAAGTTATCAGGCAGGCGTGCGATTTTTCTGATTTCTGATTTGTTACGGATGCCGGAAGATCTGTTGTTTATCGGGTATTCAATAACTCTGAAGTTGTCTGGAATTTTGATACCAAGGGCATCCTTGATCAGAAAGTGACGAACACGTCCTTCTGTAATATAAACTTTATTGCCTTTTACAGTCAGGTTTAAAGGAGTGTCCAGGTTATCTAGCAGCGTCTTTATGTTGTATGGCTGGTTCTGTTTGAGATTAACTGACAAAAGTTTTCCGTTACCACTTTTAGCTGCTCCTTCGAGGATCAGTAATTGTCCATCAGGGCTTAATGCCAGTCCATCCGGGTTTTCTATGGCGCGGTCAAGTTTAATATGGCTGACTTTGTTTTTTCTGTTTTGGTTCAGTTCTATATGAAGTAATGCACCATCGCTCCACAGTCCAATGATCAGATTGCCATTGGGCAGTTTTACTATACCTGCCGGTCCAAGGTTACCCGGCTTCATTAAAGGCCCGGATGCAATTACGGTGAAGCTGGCTCCGAGTTTGTTTAAATGAAGTACCCGATCCTGAAAACTATCGGTGATGTAAATACCTCCTTTGCCATCCAGGGCAATATCATTGGCAAAGCCTTTGTCAGGTATTGCTGCCGACCAGATTACCTTACCTTTTGAGATATCAATTGCAGCTATTCTATGTGGGCGACGTATTATTTTTCCTTTTACTTCTTTACCTACAAAATCTGGAGAGGCGACCCATAAAATCTTAGTAAGTGGATCAAAGCGAAGTGCGGTTCCGGCAAAGGAATCTTCAGTTTCTTTAAAGACGGTTTTAATTTTGCCTTCAGGGCTTATGCTGATGATATCTCCACGGGTTACCGATCCAACATAAATAATAGTACCATTTGGTGAGTGTGTAATTCCATTTGGATACTTAAATCCTTCAGGGAGCTCAATGCTTCTGACCTTCTGTTCTTTAGCATGAAGATGAAAAGGTGATGCAGTCAGAAACAGAAAGAACAGTATGATCAAGGTAGGTATGATAGCCAGTTCAGCCGTAATATTGCTATGATACCGGTTAGTGCAGTTATCTTGCTGTGGTTTTATTAGCATGTTTAAATCCTGCCAGTTTGATGGGGTTAAGGGATAGAATTATTTGTCAGGAACTTCTTTGACCCGGGATTGCGTAGCCGCCATCAACCGGAATTGACTGGCCTGTAATATTTGAAGCCTGATCAGATAAGAGGAAAGCCGCAAGTCGGGCTACTTCACGGGGAGTTCCCATGCGTTTGACAGGGTGGCTTTTACTGAAATCATCTAATATGCTTTCGTCATGACCAAAGGCTTCTCTTGTCATTTCCGTATCGATTCCGCCCGGGTTTATATTGTTGATCCGGATACCGTATTGTGCCAGTTCGATTGCTGCTGGACGTACTAAACCGTCAATTCCAGCTTTAGATGCGGAATAGGTGGTTGAGCCTGGTAATGCTCCGAGGGATAGCCATGAGGATGTATTTACTATGGCACCACCGCCATGCTTAACCATGTAGGCTGCCTGTTCACGTACAGACATTCAGATGGCTTTCAGGTTTGTGTCAATGGTTGTGTCCCAATCAGCTTCGGATTGTTCAAGCATCGGAACGAAGTTTCCTATGGTACCGGCATTATTAAATGCGAAATCAAGCCTGCCAAATGCCGAGATAGTTTCCTGTACAATTCTACGGTGATCCGATGCAACAGTGATATCAGCCTGAATTGCTATGGCTTGTCCTCCATTACTTTCGATTTCCCTGACCAGCTCTGAAAGTTTTTCTCTTCTACGAGCAACAAGTGCTATTTTTGCTTTCTCTTCAGCAAAAAGCAGGCCTGCTGCATGGCCAATGCCTGAGCTGGCTCCAATAACAAGACCCGATTTGTTTTTTAGTAAGTCCATAGCTTTTATCCTTTTTTTGTTTTCCGGGTAAAATCTAATGGCTTTAGATGGGAAGATAATCGTGGTTGCATGCTTATCACTATTGCGCTAGGTGCAATAATGCTTATGCCATTTGTCTGAGGCCAGATATGTTAGATAATCTTGATAATGATCGTATTGCCCTGATACGGGCTTTTGCTGAAAGTGCTCTTAGGCTTAATTTTACTGAGGCCGCAAACAAGCTGAACTTGACACCCTCGACGTTAGGGCGCCGTATTAAGCGACTTGAGCAATCTCTGGGGGTGGATCTTTTTGTGAGAACAACAAGGCGTGTTGCCCTTACCGAAGCAGGTAATATTTATCTGAACTATTGCCAGTCAATTTTGTCTCAGATAGAGGAGGCTGATGCTGTTGCCGGTTCACTAGGGAGAAGCCCAGCAGGGCTGTTAAGGGTTAGTGCACCTGCCAGTTTTGGGAAGCTTTATATTGCTCCCGTATTGCCTGATTTTTTAAACCAATACCCCGATATTCAACTGGATATTGATTTTACAGATCACTTTGTGGATCTGATTGAGCAGAGAATTGATGTTGCAATTAGGATCGGGGCTTTGGTGGATTCTACTATGAAAGCAAAGCAGTTATCTACCAATGTAAGACGGCTGGTTGCGTCACCATCCTATTTGAAAAAAGCACCACCTCTTGAGACAATAGAAGATCTGGAAAGTCATAAGCTCCTGTATTTCTCATATTTGAGGGGGAACGATATCTGGTCACTGGAACAGAATGGAGATCTTCAAGTGGTTGCGGTAAAACCCTATTTACGTTCCAATGATGCTCTTACACTATTTGAATCTGCTCTGGCCGGACAGGGTATCGCTTTACTAGCAGATTTTATTACCAAGGTCTCTCTTGATAAGGGAGAGCTAGTGACTGTACTACACAAATGGAAGATTCCGAACACGGGAATTTATGCGATCTATTCGAGTTCAAGTTTTTTGCCTGCCAAAAGCAGGGTATTTATTGATTTTCTTTCGCGGCTTTTGAAAAAGAACGCCTTTTACTAATCAGTTTCATGGGAAAGCCGTGTGGGACAGGGAGGTGTTCGTTATCTTGCCCATTTTGTTAAAGGTATTTTTTATTTAATAAAGAAGCAGTCTCATTTTCAATTTTCTTCTGTGCCCTTCGCCATTCACCCCCATCCCCCGCTTCGCGGGTACTTCCCCGTTGAGGTGTACAGACCGGACAGAGGGGGAAGAGGGAATATGCTGTTGGTTTAGTGTGTTATAGTTGTGTTTATTGGTTGCAGCACTGGCCTGTGAGGTGGGTATCCGGTTTTATTATTTTATTTATACATGCTTTAGGTCACAGCAGGAAGGGAGAGGGAGTATTTTGCCTTTCAGGGGGTAATTATTGCCGTAAGGGTATTTTCTTTATTGCTGGCTTGTTGTTGGATTTCACCTGTAAGCTATTGATATATATATGAATTGATTATTTTTTAAAGTTGGTCCGAACCTTGCTTTTATGATGGCAGACGAAGATTTACTTTAATAAACCGGATATTCGATATGCTCGATACAATCAACAATATGCTTGCTACCCACAGCACAATACAGCAGCGGGAAAATAAGTCGTTGGAGCCTGACCGAAAGAGTTCGGATAAATTTTCGGATCATGTGAGTGCTGCTGATGATCAATCTCAGAAAGAGCGGAAGAAACCGGATGAGGTTTCCCGCAATGATGACAATGATCAGGTTGATCAGAAGCAGAGTACGGATAAGCCTTCACGCAAGAATGAGACTGAGGACAGTTCCGAGGCCAATGCCGAGGGGGCAGGTAATGCCAGCGGAGAAGAGCAGGAAGTTGATTTTGAGACAGCATTATTGCTGTTGAATGAAATTCAGGATGTTGTTGAAGATGATGTCGAGTTTCTTCAGACAACAACTGATGAGACCGCCGGGGTGCTTGACGAGAATGCTCAAGTTGGTGAGATACAGTCCGGAGCGCTGGGGGAGTCTTTGGGGGAAGACGCCTCCGCGCTTCTGGCATCTGATCTGCCTGGTGAAGTCAAAAATGCATTACAGAATGGTGAGCAGCAAGCGGATGCTGGAGAGGGTGAGCTGGTGTCTGAAGAAGACCTTTCAGCATTGCCAAAAGACTTCCAGCAGACGGGTGATCAGGATAAGGGACAGGGGAAAAAAGGGCCTGCTACGATTACGCCACTTGAACGCACTGGTAAAGATGATGGTTTGAGAGATGCAGATGCGGGGAAAAACAGTAATGGTGAAAACCTGATCGACGGGGAAGAAGGGGAGCTTCTCGGCAAGGAACAGGATGGCACCAAGGGCGCAGAAAATTCTGAGGGCAAAGGTGAGCAGAAGGTTCAGGCCAGACTATTTAATGCTCAGGCCCAGGCCAGTCAGAATGCTGCTAACAGCCTTCATGGCAATGGTGCGCAGGCAGATGCAGGCTTGTCAGTCATTCAGAATAGCCAGAATGCAAATGCAGCTTCGCAACTGAATATGGCTCAGGGTTTGGCAACTTCTCAGCAAACGCAGCAGGTGCCAGTCAATAATGTAGCCCTGCAGATTGCCGCTAAAGCACAGAACGGTGCCAAGCGTTTTGATATACAACTGGACCCGCCTGAACTGGGTCGTATTGATGTCAGGCTTGATGTTGGCAAGGATGGCTCAGTTAATACACATATTGCCGTTGAGCGTTCAGAGACGCTTGATCTGATGCAGAGAGATGCGCGTGCCCTTGAAAAAGCCCTTCATGAAGCCGGATTGAATATGAAAGAAGGCAACCTTCAGTTTTCATTGAAAGAAGAAGGATTTCAGGGGGAAGGTTTTGAGTTTGAAGAAAATGGTAATGGCCCTGATGAAGATGATGACGGGCTAGAGGCCGTAGATATGAATATTGAACATGTCATGAATCTCTACCGACAGAGTGGTGGGGCGACAGGTCTGGACATCAGAGTATAAAGGAGTGATGCGTCATGGAAATTAACCCTTATTCAGCAATATCGACCCTGGGTAATACATCTGCTGATAAAGCAACTGTAGCAGACAATTTTGATACATTTCTGCAGTTGCTGACAACGCAGCTGAAAAATCAGGACCCTACTGATCCGCTGGATACCAATCAGTTTACCCAGCAGCTTGTGCAGTTTACGGAGGTTGAGCAGCTTGTCAAAAGTAATGATCACCTGAAAAATCTGTCATTGCTTTCTGCTGCCAATGCTATCAATGGAGCAGTGGGTTATATAGGGCAGACAGTATCCTTTAACGCAGAGAGCGCTGATCTGAAAGAAGGCAAGGCTTCGTGGGGATACACAAGTCAAGGTGATAGTGATACGGCCACATTTACAATAAGTGATGATACCGGTAACGAGATCTACTCTGAAACAAGATCAATAAAAGAGGGAATCGGAAGTTTTGTCTGGAATGGACAGAAAACTGATGGTGGCGTTGCTCCGGATGGGAAGTATAAGCTGAAAATAAATGCCAAAGATAACCAAGGTGGCACAGTAAATGTATCATCGGTCGTTTCCGGGACAGTGGACGGTGTCGATATGACCGATTCTGAACCAGTTCTGGTTATACATGGCCAGAAGATCAAATTATCTGAGGTGCTGGCAGTTAACCGACCTATCGCCAGTAATACAAATACAACGGAATAAATCCTGTTTTCTGAAGTGATTTTTTGGATTTATATTGAGCTTTAACATTTTGTAATTGTTGTATTTTTGTCCTGTTGTTTATGTTTTATTATGCCGCACTCAAAATACTGATGCAAATGGATCACATATTGCGTTCCATTGAGACTGGCCCGGTACTTGCTAAATACTCTGTTAACAATCTGGTTTTAATTCCTTAACTGTACCGATTGAAAACTATGAATAAATCACGGTTGCTGTTTTTGCTTAAAGCGTAACTTGTGAAAGTCGTTTTAGGTAAATTTTAAGCGGCTCATAGTAAAGTCAATGTCGGGTAGGTCAGGTGTGTAGTATTGAGAGTATTATGTCAGAACAATTTAGGCCAAGAGTAAGATATGTCATTGGGCCGGACGGAAGTCCACTCACGATAGCGGATCTTCCGCCAAAAACGACCAAGCGCTGGGTTATACGGCGGAAAGCTGAAGTTGTTGCAGCAGTGCGTGGTGGATTGATCAGTTTAGAAGAAGCATGTGAGCGTTATACGCTTACAGTTGAAGAGTTTCTAAGCTGGCAGCGATCTATTGACCGTCATGGTTTGGCTGGTTTGAGGGCCACGCGCGTTCAGGATTATCGCAGCGGTCAATAAGCCCTGAAATTTTGCACTATTATAGCCTGCACTGTTTTACAGTGCGGGCTAAGGTCGTTTTCTAGCCAGTTCTCATATTGTTATCCTTGTTTGCCTTAAGTATATTATAATTATAAAGCTGATTTTTTGAATATTTTAGTTGTTATTTACTTGTTCTTTGACTTGCCAACATTAAGAATCTGTTAGTAAATAGGTGGGAATTTTTTACCTAGTTAGTCATTAATTTGCGTGTGTGCGTATTAAATAGGTCCTGACTACGTCTACAGATAGGCTCTACGCGTGAACAATATTACAGAATTCCTAAAAGTTCTTGGTCCAACCCGACTGGCTGCAATGGGGGCAGTTGCCGTAACGCTTATCGGCTTTTTCGCATTTGTAATGTTGCAGATGTCGAAGCAGCAGATGTCGATATTATTTACTAACCTTCCGATAAAAGATTCAATTGCTATTGTTAAAAAGCTTGATGCAATGAATGTCACGTACGAAATGAAGCAGAACGGATCAATTCTGCTTGTTCCCAAAGACCAGGTACTTCAGTTACGAATGAAACTTGCCGAGGACGGGCTTCCGATAGGAGGAGGTTCCGGGTACGAGATTTTTGATAAGGGCGATAATCTTGGAGCCACAAGTTTTGTTCAGAATATTAATCATCGAAGAGCTATTGAAGGTGAGCTGGCGCGTACTATCAGGTCTCTTGACCGGGTAGAAACAGCAAGAGTTCATCTGGTTTTACCGAAGAAGAAACTTTTCTCAAGGGAACAGCCGGAACCATCTGCATCTATCATTGTAAGAGTGACCGGTTCTCTGGAGACAGGGCAGATTAAAGCCATACAGCATTTAACAGCAGCTGCTATTGAAGGATTAAAACCATCAAGGGTTTCTATTGTTGATGAAAAAGGCAGACTGCTTGCTTCTGGTGGAGGAAATGAAGGCGGGGGGATTATTTCCGGTGTTATTGAAGAACGTAACCTTGCATTTGAAAACAGACTTCAGCGTGAAATTACCAATATGGTTTCAAGTGTTGTTGGTGCAGGGCGTGTTCGCGTCCGTGTAACTGCAGAGCTTGATTATACCAAGAAGACCCGTGTGTCGGAGACATTTAACCCCGACGGGCAGGTTGTTCGATCGACAAAATCCTCTTCTCAGGCGAGCTCAGCTTCCCAGCCATCCAGTAACAATGGAGTTACTGTAGGTAATGAACTGCCATCAGCAAATGCAAATAATAACAATAATGGTGCGCAGCAGGAACAACTGAAAAAGTCCGAGGAAGTTGTTAACTATGAAATCTCGAAAACAAATCAGACCGAGGTTGTTGAGGCTGGACGAGTGAAGCGAATTGCTGTCGCTGTTCTGGTTGATGGCATTTATACAAAAAGCTCTAAAGGGCAGCCTAACTATTCTCCCAGGCCACAAGGTGAGCTTACTGAAATTGAGGAACTCGTGAAGTCAGCAATCAGTTTTGATGCGGATCGAGGGGACAAGGTACATGTAGCAAATCTCAGATTTGCTGATTCAGGGCTGGATAATATTGAAGAAGAACCGCCACTGCTGGATTTATCAAAAGATGACTATTTTACTATTGGTGAGATTGCAGTCACCTTGTTGCTGGCACTGCTTGTGGTCCTGATGGTTATTCGTCCGCTCGTCCGCCGGATTGTAACGCCCGAGGAAACCATAGAGCTTCTGGAGCAGGAAGTTATTGATGAGCAGCTTGCAGAAATAGAAAAGCGTAAAGCCGAGATTCTTGAAGGGACAGACGGTGATATTATGCTTGATGCAGATGGTAATCCAATTCCAATTGAACCTAAATCCGGAGCTGTGGAGCTTCTTAAATCTGCGAAACTCAATGGTGAAATTCAGGCTTCCTTTATTAAAGAGGTTGGTACTCTGGTTCTAAATAACCCTCAGGAGGCAGTAACTATTATCAGGACATGGATTGATAAAGGTGATGACCGGGCTGATGAGGATAAAGCAAATGATAAAGCGGCCTAGCTTAACCGGAGATAGCGCAGAGCTGGATGATTAAGGGCAATTAAATGGCTGGAGAAAAAGAAGATGGTGTCAAGGAACTCGCTGTTTCTGCAAGTGTTTTAAACAGCATTAAGCAGTTGACCGGCCCTGAGCGTGCAGCGGCCCTGCTTCTTGCTTTAGGTGATCAGTATGGCGCTCCAATCTGGCGTGAGCTGGATGACAATGAAATTGCCAGTATATCAATTGCCATGTCTAACCTGGGAACTATGACGGCTGAAGTTCTGGAGACCTTGCTGGGAGAGTTTGTTTCCCAGATGTCTCTTGCAGGCGCTGTTATGGGTAACTTTGAATCTACTGAAAGACTGTTAATGCAGTTTCTGACTCATGACAGAGTTAACCATATTATGGAGGAAATTCGCGGTCCGGCAGGGCGGAATATGTGGGAGAAACTTTCCAACGTTCAGGCAAATGTTCTGGCTAACTATCTGAAAAATGAGTACCCGCAAACAGTTGCTGTTATCTTGTCCAAAATTGCGAGTGATCATGCTGCCAAGGTTCTGACCATACTGCCAGATGATTTTTCTCTGGAAGTCGTGCAGCGGATGCTTGGTATGGATTCAGTGCAGAAGGAAATACTTGAAAAAATTGAGCAAACATTGAGGACAGAGTTTATTTCCAACCTGGCTTCTACTCGTCGCAGGGATTCACATGAATTAATGGCGGAGATCTTTAATAATTTTGACCGCCAGTCCGAGACGAAATTCCTGACGGCGCTGGATGAAGTGGACCGGGATGCAACCGATAAAATTAAGTCTCTGATGTTTACGTTTGAGGATCTTACCAGACTTGATGATACAAGTTGCCAGACATTACTCAGTTTTGTTGAGAAGGAAGTTCTACAACTTGCAATGAAAGGTGCAACTGACACAGTGCGCCAGTATTTCTTCAAGAATATGTCAGAGCGGGCTGCCAATATGATGCTTGATGACATTGAGGCAATGGGGCCGGTTCGCTTGAGTGAAGTTGATGAAGCTCAGAACAGCATGATTGGCACAGCCAAGGATCTGGCTCAGAAAGGTGATATTATTATTATTAAGAAAGGCAGCGAGAGCAAAGAGCAAATTGTTTACTAAGCAATATTTTTTAGTTGTCGTTTTGAGGCGTAGATATGAATGATCCAGTCAAGTTCTTATTTGACGATAATTTTGATGAAGATGAAGACGCTGCCAGGAAACGTGAACTGGCAGCGATCAGGAAGAGCATTCGTGATGAGTTTGAAGTAGAGCTGGAGCAGGTCAGAAAAGATGCCTTTGAGGAAGGTTTTGCGGAAGGTGAAAAAAAAGCCATGTCCTCAAATGAAGTGGCCCTGATCAGCTCGACAGAAGAACTGAATGTAACAAACAGCAAGCTGGTGAAAGCTTTGGAGATATTGCTGGATAGTTCAGATACGATGATGGAAGCCTATAAACAGCGCACCAGAGAATATCGGGAACATGCGCTTATGTTGTCAACGGGAGTAGCCAGAAAGGTTGCCGGAGGTCTGGTTCAAATGCAACCAGTTGATAATCTGGAGAAGGTATTTCGGGAGACACTTAATTATCTGGATGACGAATTGAGGGTCTCTGTGTCTGTGCCCAGTGATCTGGTTGAGGTATCTCAGGAGCATATACAGTCGATTGCGGATGAACATGGATATTCAGGGCGAATTCTTGTGATGCAGGATGATGATGTTCAACAGGGCGACTGGACAATTGAATGGTCGACCGGTGGTATTATCAGAAACGGTCAGGAGATTGATGTTCTTATTGAGGATACCGTAAAGAGATATCTCGATGGTGTTGATGTGAAACTATTTGGAGAATTTCCGGAGCAGCAGGGCGAGAGATGATAACGGGATGGTGATGCATAATGAGTGATGAACCTGAGAATGGAGGAGAGGCTGGACAGGGGGCTGATGAGGCCGGTCAGCCGAATACCGAGGCCGTAACTTCAGACGCTGCTACTGATGGAGTGCCACAAGGTGAAGTTCTGGAAGGGCACAAGACAGCCCAGGACCTTGAGGCGGTATTTGATGTTCCTGTCAGCATATCTGCAGTGTTGGGGCGGACACATATGGAAGTCAGTGAGTTACTGAGGCTTGAGTCCGGTGATGTTATTGAGTTGGATAGAAAAGTTGGTGAAGCTATTGATATATATGTAAATAATCGCCTTATTGCTCGTGGTGAGGTGGTTCTGGTTGATGAAAAACTTGGGATAACCATGACTGAGATTATCAAGACCGAGAGACATTGAGTTTATGAGTTTTACAGTTTTTACAGCAACAGGTTGTTGCCAAAGGAGGACGTTATGCGTCTTTTGATTATCGGAAGCCTGAGTGGTGACCTTACTACTGCCAGCAAAATGGCAATGGATAAGGGAGCGCAGGTCAGTCATGCACCCACACTTGATGCTGCACTCAGAGAGTTAAGGTCAGGGAGAGGAGCTGATCTGCTTCTTGTTGAGGTCAGTCATGATATTCGCAGGCTGATGCTGAATCTTGAGACAGAGCGTATTTATATTCCAGTTGTCGCCTGTGGTATTGATCATGATGCCAGGGCTGCTGTTTCTGCGATACAGGCTGGAGCCAAGGAGTATATTCCCCTTCCACCAGATGCCGAGTTGATTGCAGCTATATTGCAAGC
The DNA here is from genome assembly GCA_050633205.1 of Methyloligellaceae bacterium. Lineage (GTDB taxonomy): Bacteria > Pseudomonadota > Alphaproteobacteria > Rhizobiales > CBDHHC01 > CBDHHC01. Next base: position 19,670 of record JBOEGA010000074.1, read on the forward strand.
GGTATCAATGGATGAAAGATCATTCATCTACAAAGATGATAAGACACGTGATGTTTTAAAGCTTGCTGACCAGATTGCGTCTTCTGAAGCCAATATTCTGATTACAGGAGAGTCAGGTACAGGTAAGGAAGTGATGGCACGATATGTACATGAAAAGTCATCCCGGTCCAATAAAGTTTTTATTTCACTAAATTGTGCGGCTATCCCTGAGAATCTTCTTGAATCAGAGCTGTTTGGACATGAAAAGGGAGCTTTTACCGGAGCCGTATCCCGTCGTATTGGCAAGTTTGAAGAAGCTAATGGCGGAACTCTGTTACTTGACGAGATATCCGAGATGGATGTGAGGTTGCAGGCGAAACTTCTCAGGGCAATACAGGAACGCGTTATTGACCGCGTTGGTGGGAATAAGCCTGTGTCTGTAGATATTCGTATTATAGCCACTTCCAACCGTGATCTGGCTGCTGCTGTGAGAGAGGGGACATTTCGGGAAGATCTGCTCTATAGGCTGAATGTTGTTAATCTTCGCATTCCTCCTTTGAGAGAAAGGCCTCTTGATATTCTGGAGCTTGCAGAGTTCTTTTCAGCAAAATATTCAAAAGCAAACGGACTACCGCACAGGCCTATCTCTGCTGATGCCAAAAAGCGGTTAATGGAAAACAAATGGCCGGGGAATGTCAGAGAACTGGAAAATACCCTGCATCGTGCTGTTATTCTTTCAGTAGGAGATGAAATTTCTGCTGATGCTATAGGTGTGCCTGATATGGGGGGAGCTATCGCCGGAGGGCAGATCAGTCCTGCTGAGCGTGCTGCACAGACTGCTGAAACGATAAGTCAGACGCTTGTTGGCAAAACAGTTGCAGAGGTTGAACGGGATTTAATTCTGGAGACACTCGGGCATTGTCTGGGAAACAGGACACATGCAGCTAATATCCTTGGAATTTCTATTCGTACATTGAGAAATAAACTCAAACAATATTCAGATGAAGGTGTTGACGTGCCAGCACCGAAAGAAATGCGCCATATTGGCTAGTAAATCAAGAGCTTAGCAGGGGAGCCTCAAGGGAAGAGGTTGGTAGCGAATGAATGATCCGGCGGGGAATGCTGGCGGTGGAGCTCCTGGTTCAGGCGGTGGGGGCTTTTTAAATTTGAATCAGATCTGGGATGTTGCCGTACGCGGTGACATCGGTCTGGCCCT
>JBOEGA010000075.1:0-20498 GCA_050633205.1 Methyloligellaceae bacterium
TTAGGCGCTCTGCACAGCCCTGATATGGGATGAAAACTTCGGATATAACTTCGCATCAAACTGATGGCGGAGCTGAAAGTGTTTGATGGTGTAGAACCCATCACCCTCGGTCATAACTGGCAAGCTTCACACCAAAACCAATCAGGGCAACTCCAGTCACACCTTTCAGCCAACGTTGTACCTGGCCACTTCGTGTAACCTCGGATACCCTGTTAAGCAACAGAACAATAATACCGAACCAGGCCACATTAATAATGGCGTGAATAAAGAGAAGCAGAGAGGCCGCAGCAAATGCATTACTTCCCGCAGGAATAAATTGCGGGAACGCAGCCAGATAGAACATGGATACTTTCGGGTTAAGAGCATTGGTCAACAGCCCTTCAAAATAGGCGGTTACAAGTGTTCTTTTATTTCTGTCTGGTTGTACCTGCAATTCATCCTGCTCTTTTTTCAATGCAGCAAGCAGCGATTTAATACCAACCCACAACAGATAAGCAGCACCAAGATATTTTACCACGGTAAAGGCAGTTGCTGAATGCATCAGGATAACAGAAAGCCCCAGAATCGAAAGTGCTCCATGTAGATAAAATGCTGTAACAAACCCCGCAATATTGGCAAATCCTGCTGTTCGCCCGGAAGTAGGCACGGTCTTCGCAATTAAAATCCCGTTCGGACCGGGAGAGATAACAAGCAATGTAACAACAAAAGTGAATGTAAAAATTTCTGCCCAGCCCATGATTTCTCCTTTGCTATCATTTGCGGTCCAGTATCTTTGATATTCACAGAGTTGGCAATAAATTGTTTTATACAGAGGTGTAATATATTGATAAACTTAGAAAATAAATTGGATAAAAATAAAAGTATAGTGAGGTCTTTATCGAGTGCATATAAGATCATATATGAATTCCAGCTCTGCTTTGTTCAATATATCTCATAACAATAACAGGATATGAGGCTTCTTCATGAAAGCAATAACCTTGCATAGTTACGGCCCTCCTGAACTGTTGCAATTGGAAGACTGTGAACAACCATCGCCCGATGCAAACGAAGTCCTTGTCCGCACATGTGCAGCCTCCGTGAATGATTGGGACTGGTCCATGATTACCGGGAAGCCTTTCTTCATTCGCCTGTTATCTGGATTGTTTCGTCCAGGAATTCAAATCCCGGGCGTTGATGTATCTGGCTATGTGGAAGCAGTAGGTTCAGAGGTTACAGCATTTAACCCCGGTGATACCGTCTATGGCGACATATCAGAAAGTGGCTTTGGAGCATTTGCAGAATATGTATGTGTAAAGGAAAATGCTTTGACAAAAATGCCGGATGGCATGAGCTTCAATGATGCTGCAGCCATTCCCCATGCAGTTACACTGGCAATGCAGGGCCTGTTTGACATTGGAAGCCTGAAACCGCATCACAGGCTACTGATAAATGGAGCTGGCGGAGGGGTTGGAACCTTTGCAGCGCAAATTGCCTGGTCCATCGGTGTCAGGGGCATAACAGGCGTCGATCACAGCAGCAAATTTGAGGTTATGCGTATATCAGGCATAACCGAGTGTATTGACTATACAAAAACTGATTTTACAACCACAGACGAAAAATATGACCTGATACTGGATACAAGAACCAAACGCCCGTTATCCCATATCATGCGGGCATTAACACCAACCGGCATTTACAGCACAGTTGGTGGAGACCTTGGAAAAATACTGAAAATTGCACTGTTTGCACCCGTCATTCATAAGTTCACCACTAAAAGATTAAAAGTCGTCGCCCTTAAAGCAAATAAGGATATGGATAAGATCAGTGAGTTATATGCAAACAAAATCATTAAACCAGTTATCGATGGACCTTACACATTAAGTGAATTACCAGATGCAATAAAACATTTCGAGGCAGCAAAGCATCTGGGAAAAATCATCATAACTGTTCATGAACCTGAAAAGGACAGCAAAGGCTAATCGCCCGACGCTTTTCCTATCAGTTCATAGACCATAGGAATAGGATCGCACTCCCGACCATCAGCTCGGTTGTGATTAGCCAGCAGAATTGTTGCAAGATTGGCTTCAGGACAGATAAACAGCTCTGAAGCAGAACCTCCAGTCCCCCCATTGTGAAAATATATGGAGGGTAAATTACCTTGCTGCGATAGTCTGAACCACCCCATGCAACGATCAGCTATACCGTCCTTGGCGGCCTGCTGTACTTCCAGTGATTTCATAATTGCAGCAGATACAATTTCATCCTTTCCCGGTGCCGATATAACAGAGCGTGCAAAACTGATAAGATCACTCATTGTCGAACATAATGTCCCCGCAGGTGCCAGAGCCTGAAGTTCCAGAAAATTGGTCGGGCCGTTTACATTATGCGGTATAACAAGACGGGACCTTTGATCTTCATCAGCATCAATAACTGTATCCGCAAGGTTTAATGGTTTTAATATCTCTTCTCTGAGTGCAGCATAATAGTCTGCCCCCGCAGCTCTGGCTATTAGCTCTCCCAAAAGTCCCATACCCGTATTTGAATAAAGAAAACTTCCCGGTTCAGGTGCTTCTTGCGGGCAATATTTATGCATCCACTCAAACAATTCTTTTCCGGTTATGTGTTTGCCCGGGTTATCAGGGTCGACCTCTGGACCTTCCATAATTTCTACTGGAAAGGTTGGTAAGCCTGAAGCATGAGATGCAAGGTTCCTCGGAGTAATCCAGTCAGGAATCCCTCTCAGTTCTTCGATAAGATTGCCAATTGGCTTATCAGGATCAATTTTGCCCTGGACTACAAATTTTGTCAGCAGGATTGTGGTAAAAACTTTAGTAATAGAGCCTATTTCAAACAGTGTATGCATATCCGGTTTATGAGGAATTGTTTCATCAATCCGGTCGTATGCAGTAACCATTTCATTCAAGGGGCTGACAATAGCTGCTATAACGCAACTGGTGGGATATCGGAACATTTCCGCAAAACGGTTGAGCCATTCGCTAAGATACTGTTCTTCCTGCCATAAATTCTTTTCCACTATTTATATTTTTTATCCCGCAAAATTGATTTTAGTTATGTTGCTTATTATGTCAGATCTATTAGGCAACAATCAGTCACAATACTGTCTCCGGTTCGTGTTATATTTTTCGCAAAAAGGAGTGCCCAGATGGATAAAGAACAAATCGATCCTCGTATTTTTGATCTGTATGATGAATATTGTCATGGTAAAATGGATAGGCGTGAGTTTCTGAAGCGTGCGGCAGCTATAACGGTTATTGGTGGTATTTCAGGGCTTGCAATGGCAAAAACCCTGCTGCCGCAATATGCCAAAGCACAAACCATTTCCTTCACTGACGATCGTATTAAAGCGCAATACGTAAAATATGACTCACCTGGCGGAAATGCAGATAAAATCCGTGGCTACCTCGTTCATCCTTCAGGAAAAGGACCATTTCCGGCAGTTTTGATAATCCATGAAAACCGGGGCCTTAATCCTCATATCGAAGACGTGGCAAGACGTGCAGCCGTTGAAGGCTTTCTGGCACTTGCACCCGACGCCCTCTCACCGCTTGGCGGATATCCCGGCAATGATGATGACGGCAAGGTCATGCAGAGAAGCCTTGACCGTATGAAAATCCATACTGATATGCTTAATGGTGCAAAATTCGTAAAAGCACATGAGCTTTCCAATGGCAAACTCGGCGTAACAGGTTTTTGCTTTGGTGGTGGAGCATCAAACTATCTGGCCACAGTAATGGGAGAGGATCTGAACGCAGCAGTACCTTTCTACGGAGCAGCCGCCAAAACAGAAGACGTCGATAAAATCAAGTCACCGCTACTGATCCACTACGCTGAAGACGATCCCCGCGTAAATGCCATGCGTGCCGACTATGAAGCTGCATTAAAGAAGAACAACATCAATTTCGAAATGCATTCCTATCCTGGCACACGCCATGGCTTCCATAACAATTCAACACCTCGCTACAACAAGGAAGCGGCACAACTCGCCTGGAAAAGAACTGTTGAGTTTTTTAAAAAGCACCTGTCATGATATCTGGTTGCAGCAAGGCATGTGTGTCTTGCTGCAATATAAAATAAATCTCATCCCACAAACCACATTCGCGTCAGCTCATCCGCTGGCAGCAGGGTCTCTATCCTCATATCATCAAGAGCTGCATCCGCACTCATTCCAATTGTTGCAATCATGGAAAACAACTTGAGCACCTTGCCATCCACCTGAATTTCCAGCGCTAAAATAGGAGCAGGCTTTTCAATCGTTGGCAGGTTCACTGCTTCCTGGACACCCGGCAGTTCCCGCAGCTCTTCAAGCAATTGCCTTGCTTCGGTGTCATTCGGTCGTCTGGCAACCTCAAGTTCATACAGCCTGATAAGCGAACGGCATACATGATCCCAGTTCAGGATATTATCTTTAACAGCACCGGGCTTCATAATACCCCTGAGCAGATTAGGATCTCCGTCTCCACCAAGTCGGGCAAAGAATTTCTGTGTTGCAGTATTGGCTTTCTGCAAAGTCCACATCCTGTCAATAGCAACAGCAGGATAGGGCTCATGCCCCGCCAGAACATGATCAATGGAAAGACTGACAGCCTCTCTTGTTTCCTTGCTCCATCTCTCATTGGATGCCCGTGATGCAAAGCCGGCCGCAATCAGCATGGCATCCACTTCAGCCGCAGGCATTTCCAGCGCCTCACCCAATTGAGCAACTGCATAACGTGATGGATTGGCTCGCCCCGTTTCCAGAAAACTCAGATGGCGCTGTGAAAGCCCTGCAGCCAGTGAAAGTTCAAGCTGGCTCAGACGCTTTTTCTGCCGCCAGGTTTTCAGCAAAACCGGAAAGGCACCAATATTTGTATCGCTATTATCATTCATATGCAGAATATAACCTGAAACCGTTATTCAGGTCTATTACCTCCAACGTAATTGAATTCATTATCCCTTACTGAGAACATAAGCCCATATTGAGTAATTGGAGGATAAACAAATGACTAATTCTTCTCTCGCACGCACATTTCTTGGACTTAACGCCACCTTTTCTGTGATCAGCGGTCTGGCTTTTCTCATTGCCGGAGAAATGATTTCCCAGATAATTTTTTCTCAGCCTGATTTCTGGAAAATCCTGATTGTCAGAGGAATAGGAGTTGGTCTTTTACTCTTTGCCGCGGATCTAGCAATACAAGCCAGAAATGAACAGGTCACCAGACAAAAGATAATTCTCTTCTGTATTCAGGATCTTGCATGGATCATATTCAGCGCTGTTATGATTTTAGGGTTCGGCTGGCTATTTACCCCAAACGGCATTCTCGCAATCGATGTGGTTGCAGTGATCGTCGCTATACTGGCTATCGGGCAGTTTATCGGGGTAAGGCGCATGGCAGCATCTGAAAAACAGGTTGCTTAAAGTGCAACAAGCATACATTTCGGGCTCTATCTTACTGAACAGATAGAGCCATCAGAGTTTGGCCTGCTTATAATTTTGCTAATGCCACCTTTAATTTCTCAGTCATCTCTTCCAGTTCCAGCCAGCCATCAATTTTATTCTGCTCAGCCTCTTCAAGCTTGCTGATGATATCATTGATTTCCCGCTGCTGTTCCTCACTGGCAGACAGGAGCTTAATATTTGCTGCCTTTAGCTCTTCCCGTGCCGCATGAGCACGTTTCTTGGTCTGCTCATAAGCCCGCCACAAAGTAATTCCCGGGATATGATTTTTAAGCGTCCCCGCATAATCATCAACATATTCCAGCAATTCTTTTGAGGACGCATAGGTCTTTTTCAGCCTGTCCTGTGTATCCTCAATAACCTTCAGATTGGATTCTTGCAGTTTACTAACATGGCCCGCAAGCACAGGACTGGCATGACACGCAGCATTCAGTCTTTGTTTCCATTCCCCCGGATCATCACTGACATTCATTTCTTCCAGCCGGGTTACTATGGTCTCCGTAATTCCAAGGGCCCTGAGATATGATGAAAGTATTTTCTTTCGCTCGACCTGTTTAGGTTGAAATTCAATTTGCGGGTTTGGTCTGGACAGCGCTTTGGTTTCATCAAATTCAATCTGGACATCCTTTTGTGAGGCTGTCGTATCAGACTCTACCTGTAGGGGAATTGGATCTGTTGGCCTCAGACCTGCTTTCACATATTTAGGTATTGCCGCCTCACTCCTGACATTGCCAAGCTTGGCTTCGTAGGCCCGTATAGATGAAACAAATTCAAACAGTTCAGATCTGACAAGGAACAGATTAGGGTTATTCTCATCATGTTTAACAAGGCCAAGGCTGGCCCCGGCAGAAAGCACATTTTTGATAAGCAGAAGCTGGTTGGACTCAAGACCTGTTAGGTCTACACTGGCCATATACCCCGTCTTATCTTCGTCAGACCTCGGGCTCATGACATTGAGAACCAGCGCTGCCGCATAAGCTTTATCGGGCATAAGCGCATTCTCAATAATCTCTTTCAGTTGGGAAACTGGCCGGTTACGCGCTTTTGGACTGTCTGCAAGCGGAGAAACCACCGCATTGGCGCCAAACAGGCCGGACATAAAGACAAGAGCATCAATCGCTACCGCAATAGTAAGTGCCAGATAAGCCAGTGAGTTACCATCATTGAATGCGTTCCACGTAACCACAAAACGGTGGGCTTTATCATCTCTGTTCAGAGCAATCCGGTTGAGGGCATTGCGGAACTGCTGTGTATCATTACCAGGAAGACCTGAAGTAAGAATACATCGACGTCCAAAATCCAGTAAAGCATCTGTATTGTCAGGAATTTTTGCTTCCTTGCCGCAGAGTGTCTGATAACGCTTCCTGCTCTCCTGAAGGGTAAAAACTTTCGCAGCCTCTTCATTGGTTTTATCAGGATTACATTCAATATCAGTAGCACGCTGTCTTAACCCGGGAACCTGATTGATCGTAGCAATGAGCCGTCCGCACAAAAGTTGCAGATTATTCAGCGTTGCCCTGTCAGGTGCCTGACGGAAGCTGGCAACATTTTTTTCCAGAGATTTGAGACCTGAAGCTACGTCAATTTGCAGTCCGGAACCTGTTGTGAGATTATCCTGCCGCGCTTTCAGATTCTCGTTTGCAGCTTGCGACTGGGTTTGAAAACTTGCCAGCTGAGTTTCGATTTCCTTCAGGCGGTTTCTGCCCCTGGTGCGCTGGCGAATATTGGCCTGTAATGCATTCTCGGCGGTCTGTAGACGAGTATTAATCGCCTCAATTTCAATATTCAGTTTAGTGACAACCTTGTTTAGCTCACGAAATTTCGGGCCTCTGCCAGCTCGTCCGGTCTCGCCAACACCTGTTGCTTCCGCCTTGGCTTCAGCCTGACGCGTGGCCAGCTCCTGCTCTTTGGCCCGTTTTTCGTTGCGAATAGTATTAACCTCTGCTTCCAGCTCCGCTTCACGCGCTTCAAGGCGTTCAAGTGATGGCTTTAGCAGGTCACGCTCGGCTTCAAGACTGCGAGCAGAAGATTGCGCGGTCGCTATAATCTGTTGTTGTTCAGAGAATAAAAGCTGACGCTCGCGGAGTTTTCGATTGAACTCGGCCTCAAGGGCTTTTGGAGCTGAACGAAGCAGAGTTGCCAGTTCATTTAGTTCCTGATTGTAATCATTCCATGGCTTGCCGGTTAATAGCGTTTGTGCAGCATCTTTACGCCTCTGATCCAGACGCGCATCCAGATCGGCAATGATGCCTGTAATTTGTCCCTGCGCCCTGAGATCACCAGCACGTGTACGCTCTTCTGCCGGGAATATAGTCGTAAACAGTGAGTCAAACGAAAAGAATACAGAAGTTGCCATGCAGGCAAGGAACATCAGCCAGATAGGCAGATGAGCTAATATAACCCTGACACCTCTTGCATAGGGGCCAATAATATCTGCTTTTGAAAACAACACGAGAAAGAGCGCAAAAAACAGGATAGCACCAAGCAGGCTGGTTGCATTGAACAGGCTAAGCGACAGGGCCTGCAACATATCAGTGGTATTTATATCCAGCGCAAACTTGGCGAGAATAAATGCAATCAGCATCAAAACCACTATGGAAAGAAAAAGCTGCCCGGATTTTCTCATAATATCGGCAATGGTTGCCAGACTTCCCGATTCCCGATGATCTTCCCCCGTAGCACCTGTCGCAAAGCTTTCGCCAATCAGCCAGGCCGTTACAAGCATCACCCCCTGAATACCGAATGTAATCATCAGAGCCAGAACGGGAGCCTTGGTAAAATTATAAATACCATCATAAGTGGTCCAGCCGGAAGCAAGTGAAAGAATAAGGCCGGTTAACCCGAGAAGCACCAACCGCCAGTTGGTCAGGAAGTCAGCGTTTAGCTTTCGTACCAGACTTGTCAGCAAAGAGGGGCTGGGTGTAGTCAGTGCTTTTATTTTTGACATTATTTATGGATTCCAGAGGATACCGTAACATTCATTATTAATTAGATATTAACCATGCTGTAGTGGGTCAATAGCAAACACCGTTTAGTATTAGAGCATACATATATCTTTGGTCGGGGTTACACGGCCTGGTTGCACTCTAACGTATTAATATATCGAAGGTTTTATTGAAAAGTAACAGATCGGATCAAATAGAATTTACCTGGGGGAGGATGTAAGAAAACATCAGTATAGGGAGAAACATAAAGCAGATTCAGATGCTTCTTTAGTTATTTTAATGTTTTTTGCTAGAATCACTGCTCGTGCCATATTTACCTGCTATACGATAGGATTATATGCCTGCTTTTATCTTTTTGGATGGAACAATATTCATATCAAATTGATGTTACTTACAGTGCAGAATTTCCATGATTTCTATATGGTTAATATAGTGTCTTGATATTATGCGGCAATTTGTGTGTACTGTTCTGATTATTCTTGTAATACATGGTGTAAACCATATGCTTTAATCTTGGTTCATAATTAGATCGCCTGTTTTCAGCAATTTGTGCTAGATTATAGTTGTCAATATGGACAAGAGGACTAAAAGGGTTAAAACCCTTCGGCGATAGAGGGATGTTGGCGCTGTATGATTGATTCTTGGATTGTTTTTGGTGTAGCGCTTGCTTATCTGAGTTTTTTATTCCTTGTTGCCTATATTGGCGATAGAAGAAAGCTCTTTGCTGAAGGAAATGGCCGCCCGACCATATATGCCCTTTCTCTCGCTGTTTATTGCACCTCCTGGACATTTTTTGGCACGGTGGGACTGGCTACTGTAACAGGTTATGATTTTCTGCCTGTCTATATTGGTGCAGTCCTGATGATTGCTTTCGGCCAGCCTCTGTTGCAGCATATAATCAAGCTCAGCAAATCCCAGAATATCAATTCGATCGCAGATTTTATCGCAGCCCGATATGGAAAAAACCAGACACTGGCCGCATTTATAACTCTGGTCGCTGTAATAGGAACACTTCCATATATCGCTCTGCAGCTTAAAGCCGTTTCAGAATCCGTAACAACTGTGCTGGGAAGTGAAGCCTCAATTCTGGGAATAAAGGAGTCTGGTGCAGACGTCGCCTTTGTAGCTGCTATTTTTATGGCTTTGTTTTCAATCCTGTTTGGAACTCGCCAGATTACGACAACAGAGCACCATGACGGACTGATACTGGCTATTGCGGTAGAGTCAGTTGTTAAACTGGTAGCCTTTCTGACAGTAGGTATTTTTGTAACATTCTTCCTGTTTGGAGGGCCTTCAGACCTTTACAGCAAGGCGGTTGCTAACCCGGATATTGTAAAACTCTTCAATCACCCGTTTAATTTCGGCACCTGGATAACCATGATTTTCCTGAGCTTTGGCGCAATAATTCTGCTGCCTCGCCAGTTCCATGTTGCCGTAGTCGAGAACAAGTCAAAGGCCGAATTGCGCACTGCAGCCTGGATGTTTCCGCTTTATATCATCCTGATCAACCTCTTTGTTATTCCCATAGCAATTGGCGGAATACTGACCTTCTCAGGTACAAAATTCAATCCGGATATGTTCGTCCTGTCTTTGCCGATGCATGCTGGAAACGACTGGATAACAATGTTTGCATTTGTTGGCGGGCTTTCATCGGCAACTGCAATGGTGATTATGGCAACAATCGCATTATCCATAATGATCTCGAACGATCTGATCGTGCCATTGCTGCTGCGACGCGATAAGCCGGATGAGATGGATCAGGAAGACCTGAGTGTTCTTCTGCTGAATATCCGCCGAACCGCGATTTTTGCAATACTTATCCTGTCCTACCTCTTTTACAGGATGCTGGAAACAACAGCACCACTGGCATCAATAGGACTGCTGGCAATGGCTGCCATCCTGCAGTTAAGTCCGGCATTATTTATCGGAATGTTCTGGCGCCGTGCCACTGCTCGTGGTGCAATGGCGGGTATCTTTATTGGGTTTGTAGCCTGGGCTTATACCATGCTTATCCCGTCTTTTAAAAATTCTTCATGGGTGTCCCAGTCATTACTGGAGCATGGACCTTTTGGTCTGGAGTTTCTGAAGCCAACGAGCATTCTCTATCTGGATATGTCCTGGCTGGAACACGGCGTTCTGGTCAGTATTACAGTCAATGTTATTGTCTATGTCCTTGTTTCCTATACGCGCTCAGCAACAACGATCGAGCGCTTGCAGGCAGGGGCATTCGTTGGTGACTATCCATCTCTGACCAGCTCGCCGATTATGCGGCTATCCCGTTCATCAGTTACAGTAGAAGAGCTGCTCCGTACTGCTTCACGTTATATAGGTGAGGAGCGCGCCTCCCGTTCATTTGATGAGTATGCGGTAAGCCGCGACATCACTCTGGTTCCTGCGGCTGAGGCAGATCTTGGCCTGATGCGTTATACCGAGCATCTGCTGGCAAGTGCAATTGGTGCTGCATCTTCACGTCTGGTTCTCTCGCACCTCCTTAAAGGACGTACTGTCAGCCGTAAGGCCGCAATCAGACTGCTTGATGAAGCCACAGAAGCAATCCAGTATAACAGGGACTTCCTGCAATCCGCTCTTGATCAGGTCTCTCACGGCATCACTGTATTTGATAAGAACCTGCGCCTTATAAGCTGGAACAGACAGTTCAGAAACCTACTGGATCTTCCACCTGAACTCGGACGGGTTGGCGTCAGACTGGATGAAATCATTCGCTACAATGCAGAACGCGGAGTTTACGGAGATGGTTTCGTTGAGGAAATCGTCAAGGACCGTATAACCAAAATGGCGGTTGAGCATGCCAACTTCACCGAAAGCCTGAATGGCGGTGCAAGAGTGCTCCAGCTTCGCACCAATACAATGCCTCAGGGTGGTATCGTGACAACATATGCCGATATTACCGAGCGCGTGGTTGCAGTTGAGGAATTGGCGAAAGCAAAAGAAACACTGGAGCGTCGGGTTTCCGAGCGGACTGCAGAGCTTACCAAGGTGAACCAGGAACTGGCACTTGCCAAATCCAAAGCAGACAACGCAAACCGTGATAAAACACGTTTCCTTGCCGCTGCCAGTCATGACCTGTTACAGCCACTGAATGCAGCCAGACTTTACTCATCGGCCCTGATTGAGAAAAAAGCAGCCCCCGAAATTGCAGACCTCATTCAGAATGTTGATGCTTCACTCGGCGCAGTTGAAGAAATCCTGAGCGCTTTGCTGGATATTTCACGCCTTGATAGCGGTGTGATGAAACCGGAATTCAAAATTTTCCCGATTAAGAAATTGCTTGATCAGTTAAAGGTTGAGTTCGCACCCCTTGCCAAGGAAAAGAACCTTGAGCTGATTATTCGGGCGCAGGATTTCCATGTGCGTTCAGACAGAAAACTGCTCCGCCGTATGCTGCAGAATCTGATTTCCAACGCCATCAAATATACAGAAGAGGGAACGATCCTTGTCGGCTGCCGTAAGCGTGGGGAACAGTTGAAAATTGAAGTTTATGACACAGGGCCGGGAATCCCTGATGCACAGCAGGCCATAATCTTCAAGGAATTTGAACGCCTCGATGGTAGTGCGAGTAAAGCACGCGGACTTGGTCTGGGCCTTTCCATCGTCCAGCGTATCGCAATCGTATTACGCCACAAACTGGAAGTGAAATCCAATATCGACAGAGGGTCAGTCTTCGCCATCACCATGCCAATATCAGATGGCGCTGTCAGCCTTGAACCGCGCTTTTCTCCTGGCCATGTCTTCAGAGCCCAAAAGATTGCTGGCACGAAAATTCTTTGTATCGATAATGAGACCGATATCCTGAAAGGCATGGAGTCCCTGCTTACAGGGTGGAAATGTAATGTCCGAACAGCTCACAGCACTCAGGAAGCAATAGAAAAAGCGCAGAACGAACAGGGGATACCCGATATTATTCTTGCCGACTTCCACTTAGGGGAGGAGATTGGCCTTGATGCGATCAGGGAAGTCTGTGAAGCACTGAACCGCGAAATTCCGGCAATCGTAATCACTGCTGACCACTCAGCAAGCGTGGCCCAGCTCGTCCACGATCAGGGCGTCAAAATATTACGAAAACCTTTGCGTCCTGCACAATTGCGCGCATTGATGGCACAGTCTATCATCCGCGGACAGGCTGCTGAATAGCAGCAGCCTGACTGTTTTACCCATAAATATTCCGCGCCTCAATAGCAAGACCGGTTCCCACACTGCCAAACAGGTCACCGGTCACACGCTCTGCATTCGGAAACACATTCAATATGCTGTTCTGAATATACGGAATTGATGTGGAACCACCAGTCAGGAAAACCACATCAATATCATCACCCGTCAGGCCCGCCTGCTTCAGTGTATTCTCAACAGTACCGACAATCTTGCCTGTAAGGCTGCCTATCGTTTCCTCGAACTCCTGCTGGAGGACAACACTGCTCAGAGCGTTCTCAACATAGCTCAGGTCAATAATTGTTTCATGTTCGTGAGATAGTGCAATCTTCGCTTTTTCAACATCATTCAGCACCCGGTGCCCCTGTCTGTTGTCCAGAACATCATAGAGTCTGTTGATCAGTTCAGGAGCCAGAGAAAAGCGGGACATTTTTTTTACATCATCAATCCGCTCCTGCTTATACAGAGTATTGATAAGATGCCATGTTGCAAGTGAAACAAAATAGTCGTTGGGAACCAGAAGCTTTTCAGTTTTCGTAAAATTCCACATCTCGCTTTTATACCCAACATGGGGCATGACTTTGTGCAGGTTAAGTTCCTTGTCAAAGTCTGTACCTCCAATATGCACACCCGTATTGGCCAGCACATCTCCCTTGCGGTCAGTTTTTAAATGATTTTCAGGTGACACGCGCACAATAGAAAAGTCAGATGTACCACCGCCAATATCAACGATAAAAGCCAGCTTTTCCTTATCAACCGACTGCTCAAAGTCCAGTGCCGCTGCAATGGGCTCATACTGGAAGACGATATTCCTGAAGCCCTGGGAGCGGGCTGCATCCTCAAGAGCATCCTGAGCTCGTTTGTCTGCATCCTCATTATCATCAAAATGGACAGGGCGACCAAGAACAACACTGTCAATATCAGTGCCCACCTCTTGTTCTGCACGACTTTTCAGATGCTGCAGAACCATACCAATAATATCAACAAATGAAGTGCGTTTGCGGTTAATGATGGTTTTTTCTTCCATCAGGGCAGACCCGAGAACACTTTTCAGAGACCGCATCAGGCGGCCTTCAACGCCTTCAATATAAGTCTGCAACAGCTTCCCTGCCATATAGCGTAATCAATTCTTCATAATCAAAAAATACTGCGCTGGGGATCGTCGTATGACTTTTCTCAACAGGAGCAAGAGAGACTTTGCCATTCTTGCAGATACCAACAGTTGAATTGGATGTGCCGAAATCGATCCCGCAGAATGATGATTTATTCATAGTCTTCGCCTCGTTGATATTTTCTGAGCCGCAAACTCAGATATTATTTTTAGCAGCATAACCAGTAACTGGCGCAATTATCCTGCCCTGATAAGACAGGTTGAACCGCTTTTTTCTTGTCTGGAATATTTTCCGGTTGGCAATTCAGTCCGCTACTGAATTTTGATATAAGTTACAAAAACAATATAACTATTTGATAATATTAATGAATGATGGAATGAGCAGCATTGTTTTATCTCCCCGCAGGCAACAGATGACACCTTGGATCAACGGGCTTTATAAGCAATATAGTAATAAACACAACATAAAATTTGGCTGCTATTTTAAAAATGATATTATGCCAGTACTGGATATTTCTAAAAAACTTACCAGATATTGCTTATCATATTTATTCTGGAGACGCATCAATGCCGATTTTTGGATCAGTACCAACAGTTCCCGTAACCAAACACGAGAAAGCTGGTGGCACCGCAGATGATATAGACTTTGAGATCAAGGGCCTTGAGATGCAGTTCGTCGAAATAGAACTGGATCCCGGAGAAAGCGCAATTGCGGAAGCTGGCGCGATGATGTTCAAGGAAAATGATATCGGCATGGATACCATCTTCAGTGATGGCTCCAAAGCGAACGAAAATAAAGGCTTCTTCGGCACTATCGCAGGGGCAGGCAAACGCTTGCTTACAGGAGAGAGCCTCTTCACGACATTATTCACCCATAACGGCCATGGTAAAGCTCGTGTTGCATTCGCGGCTCCATATCCAGGCCATATCCTCGCAATCAAGCTTGATCAGCTCGGCGGTACACTCATCTGTCAGAAAGATGCATTTCTTTGTGCAGCACGCGGTGTAAGTCTTGGTATCCATTTCCAGAAGCGAATCCTGACAGGATTGTTTGGTGGCGAAGGCTTTATCATGCAGAAACTGGAAGGGGACGGATGGGTTTTCGTTCATATGGGCGGAACAGTTGTTGAACGCGAACTAAAGCCCGGCGAACGGTTGCAGGTTGATACAGGTTGCCTTGCTGCCATGACCGCTGATGTGGATTTTGATATTGTCAGTGCTGGCTCCATTAAAACAGCCTTGTTTGGTGGTGAAGGCCTGTTCCTGGCCAACCTGCAGGGACCGGGAAAAGTCTGGTTGCAAAGCCTGCCATTCACCCGTCTGGCTGGACGTATGTTGGCCGCTGCTGGCCCTATGGGAGGACCGGGTGAAGGATCTGTATTGGGTCCGTTGGGGGGCTTGTTTGACGGAGACAACTCCTGATTGATAAGTTCGTGAAGGCAGGCAAATTATATGAGCTGGTCTGCCATCAGCGTCAATTAATGGCAGTGGAAAATTGTGATATGCCTTAATATTATTTAAATCGGGGAAAACAGGGGGCGATAAACATTGCAAAAGGAATATTAATCAATCTAATTCATTAATATATTCATGTTTACATCTCCCGGTGTAAAAGTTCCCGACACATCTTCAGTGCTATTGAACTGCTGTTTTTTAGGCATTAAGAGCAGACTTGTGAATTTAGCCCCTTTCGTTTCATAGCGAAGGTCCTATATACAGTGATCATTGTGAATTTATATATATGAGCGAACCTTATGCGGGATTGACCGTTTTAATACTCGAAAAATCAAGAGTTTAAAATTCTTTCGTTCAATATGGTCCCTCTTTAGTCAAGAATAATTCAGGAGCCCAAAGCAGCCAATGTGGACTTATTTGATTTTTGTTTGCGGCATAGTCATGCTCGTTTTATGCGGCGACGCCCTTGTTAAAGGTGCTGTTGCACTTGCTGTACGTTTAAATATCCCGACACTGGTTACTGGCTTGACAATAGTCGCCTTTGGCACCTCCACACCGGAACTCATGGTTTCGCTTAAAGCTGCTTTAACAGGTGCGCCAGGCATAGCAGTGGGAAATGTCGTTGGAAGTAATATCGCTAATATCTTAATGGTCCTCGGTGTCCCCGCACTCATATACGCCACAAATTGTGACCAACCCATGCTGAAGCGGAATACTGTTTTCGTGATTGGAACAAGTGTTCTGTTTATTGTGCTATGCTTCCTTGGCCCTCTCCAGTTCTGGCACGGCGCTATTTTATTCTCCCTGATGGTCTATTTCCTTATCGATACTGGCATGAGAGCCATGAAATCCGAAAGACTGGCAGAGATTATCAGTGAGGATGCCAAAGAAATCCTCGAAGGACCTGAAGCTCTTCATAAGCGCCCATGGCGTATCGCAGGACTTCTGGCTATTGGCCTCATCGGCCTGCCAATTGCAGGAAAATACACAGTTGAAAGCGCTCAGGTAATTGCTTTGGATCTCGGTGTCAGTAATTCTGTTATTGGATTGACAATGGTCGCAATAGGCACATCTTTGCCTGAGCTGGTAACAACAGTGATGGCAGCTATCAGGCGTGAATGTGGGTTAATTCTCGGTAACGTTCTTGGCTCTAACCTGTTTAATATTCTGGTCGTCATGGGTATCACATCAATGGTGACACCAGTTCCAATACCACAGGAGTTCCTGACAATGGATCTATGGATCATGCTGGCAGCTTCTCTTGCTATTGTGCCATTTGTGTTCCGTAATGCGCATATTACTCCTGCCATAGGTACAGCTTTTCTTGTATGTTATGCACTATACATCTATGCAGCATTTGTCCCCGGCGCGGCAAAAGCATCCGGGACAGGCGATGATGGCATTAATTCCGCAAATATAAGTGGGTTTCAGACTGGCGCCGGAGCAGCGGCTAAGTAGAGAATATTTTGACTGAACAAACTGAAAATAACGGAAACAGGGCACCTGTAGCGATTGTTACAGGTGCTGCCAAACGCATCGGGCGGGTCTTATCTCTTGAGCTGGCACGTCATGGCTGGGATATTGGTGTCCACTATCATCAATCACTCGATGAAGCGGAAAGTCTGGCTGGTGAGGTTAGAAAAACTGGTCGTCAGGCAATATTACTACAGGCTGACCTCTCATCTACAAGTGACGTTCAGGAGATTGTGCCGCAATGCATAAGCTCTTTAGGAACCCCGGCATTGCTGATTAATAATGCCTCTCTGTTTGAAAATGACCGTATAGAAGATCTTACAGACGAGAGCTGGGATGCTCATATCAATACAAACCTCAAAGCTCCGGTATTATTGTCTCAGGCCTTTGCAAACGCTCTGCCTCAAGACATTTCAGGCAATATAATCAACATAATTGACCAGAAGGTTCAGAACCTAACTCCATATTTCTTCTCATATACCATTTCAAAAGCTGGTCTCTGGACAGCAACGCAGACCATGGCTCAGGCGCTCGCCCCACATATCAGAGTGAATGCAGTAAGTCCGGGACCCGTTCTTCAAAGTATTCATCAGACTGAAGAGCAGTTCGCCAGACAGTACAGGTCAACTCCTTTGCAACGTGGAACAACGCCGGAAGAGATTGCATCTGCCGTGCAGTTCATATTAAATGCTCCTGCTATGACAGGTCAGATGATTATATTGGATGGTGGGCAGCACTTATCCTGGAAGGGCTTTAAAGCCAGACGTAACGAAGATTAGCTGAATAACAGGAAGCTCTTTATGACTGAGAAACCAGGCCAGAGGCCTTTTGCTTTTGCTGATGCACAAAGAGGCACACGTCATGTATTTGTACGTGGTCTGGAAATCCAGTCGGTTGTCGGTGTTTATGAGCATGAAAAACTGGCATCCCAGAGACTGATCATATCAGTGGACCTGACAGTCGTGGAAAATGCTGCAGCTCATGATGATAAACTTGAGAATGTTGTGTGTTACGAAGGCATTGTGCGCAATATTCAGAAACTGTGCAATCAGGGCCATGTAAACCTGATTGAAACTCTCGCAGAGCGTATTGCTGAAAACTGCCTTGAGGACAGACGGGTTCTGGCTGTCCGGGTATGTATCGAGAAGCCGGACATAATGCCTGAATGCCAGTCTGTGGGAATTGAGATAGAGCGCCTGCAGAGCCTCGGAGTATAGCTCCTGAACTGTTGCGTATTGCTTCTAATCTTTTGATAGTAAGCCAGCAATTGCCTTGGCCACATCATGTGTTGACCATGGATTCTGACCTGTAACCAGATTGCCATCGACAATCAGGTGAGGTTCAAGGGGCTTTGACGATACATATTGGGCTCCATCTTCAACCAGGCGGTCCTCCAGCAAAAAAGGAACAACATTGGTAAGGCCGATCAGTTTTTCTTCCTCATTAGTAAAACTGGTAACTTTTTTCCCAAACACCAGGCTTTTTTCTGTGACAAGGTTCGTATTCAGTAAACCGGCAACACCGTGACAGACTGCCCCGATTGGTTTGTTATCATTGACGAGCTGTGTCAGAATATTCTCAAGAGCTGGATTATCAGGAAAATCCCACATAGTGCCATGACCACCAATAAGCATGGTGCCGCAATAATTTGTACAGTCTTCTATCTCATCAAGCCTTAATGTGGATGCATAAGCTTCCACTGCTTCTTTATCTTTTTCAAAACGAATAACCGCTGGAATGCGATATTCAGGTGAATTACTTCCCGGGTCAGTAGGAGGCTCGCCACCGGCTGGCGACGCGATTTTTACAGGTATGCCTGCCCTTGTGAAAACATTATATGCCATTGCCAGTTCTGCAAACCAGACGCCGGTCGCATTACCTGTATTGCCAAGCGCTGCATGAGAGGTACATACCAGAAGTACCGGAAGCCTGTTTTTATTTTCGGAAGTTGATAAAGGTTGTGGCCGGGCTGATGATAATGCCTTTGAAGACCAGTCCTGAAATGAATCGTTATCTTCAAGTGCATTAGCAGGAATTGAATAATAACGTTCTACAACAATTTCCTGGCCTCGTGCACTGTAACTGAAAGGCTTGGAGCCTGTCGCCTGTAGTTCCGACCTTAAATTGTCATCAACATGCAGGTATAGGGATTCATTAACTGCGATAGCAAATTGTGCCCCATCAATAGCAAATCCCCAGCCAGAGACAAAACGGCTGCATTCGACTGGCCCAAGAGACTGTAATCTAGTGTGAAAATCTTGTACTGTTTCCGGTATTTCTAAATCAGACACATCTGCCTCCAGGGTTAGTCAGTACGCACGAGAATAGAGAGGATGCGTCTGCCTCATCAGATTTGGAGTATTATACGTTGCCTATATTAGTCAGTTTATATTTCCCGAAATTTAACCGGGGAGGCATTCACTCGTATTTTCTCAAATTTTATACATAATAATGAAGATTTGTTTATGATTGGTTTAAACGACTATCAAAGAGGGCAGAACAGGGTAATTATTCCCTCCTGTGATTTCTGAATGTTAGCTTTCTGATTTTCAGTGAAAAGAAATGAAAAAATTTAAAAAAAGCCTTGAAACCTAAGGAATATGCCTTTAGAACCGTCCGTGGAGAGGTGGCCGAGTGGCTGAAGGCGCGCCCCTGCTAAGGGTGTAGACGGGCAACCGTCTCGAGGGTTCGAATCCCTTTCTCTCCGCCATTTCATATTTTCCCATGTCGACATCCTTTAAGACCTTGAAAGGTAAGGCCGTTTTTGGTGTTCGAAACCCCTGATTCCGTTGGTATGCAAGACGGTCCGCGAACGCCAGTTTCAGCACTGATATTTTATCCTCCAGATGTTCAGACCCCCATAATTTCCAAGGGTTTGAGAGAAATACCAGCGAGTGTTCGAACATTTCATTGAAGGTCTTCTCCGAAGTCCCTCTGAGAGATAGTTTCTCTTCCATTATTATCTTGTCTTTTTCCAGTTTTGCAATCCTCCGTTCATAGGCTGATATGGCGGTTGGCGTGGTAGACTCGACAATGCGATCCAGAAAGTCTTCGATCTGTTTATCAAGTTTTGTCAGTTCACGCTTCATTGCACTTTTCAGCGCTTCCATCTGATCACGTCTCATATCCCAAGCCAGCTTAAACATGGCTGTTGTCGCTCTGAAGAGGCTTACAGAAGGACGCATCTGTTTGAGCATCCCTTCAAACTCCCCTTCTATATCGCCGCGCCTGATGGATTTGCGATAGCTGACGCACCCTTTCTTAAAGCACATATAATAGGGATGCTTTTTCCCCAGTTTGCCAGTTGACCAACAGGACGTCAGCGGATTATCGCAATCTCCGCAGGTGATATAACCACGCAGAGGAAAATCTTCATTGATATCTTTGCGCGTCATGACACGGGCATTGTTCAGAACCAGCTCCTGATTTTTCTGGAAGGCTTCAAAAGAGATCAGTCCTTCATGATGGCCCTTACGCAAAGAAACATCCCAATCAGGCACTTCTATATATCCTGCATAGTGAGGGCGGCGCAAATACCGGATGATTGTTTCATAACGAATCTTACCGTCTTTTGTGTCTTTGGGGAAATCCGGCTGGCTTTCAAGAAAGCGCTTTAATTCCCCTTGCGAGGCAAAACGCCCGGAAGAAAATCCGCTTAACCCTTCGGCCAGTATTGAGGCTACAGGCTCATCCCTGACAAGCAGTTTTCCATGATTTTGAGTTTTCTTGTACTTGTAACCAACAGGTGCCTGAAAAACCCAATACCCGTTCATGACTCTGGCCCTCATCCGGTTTTTGGTTTGCTCTTTATTTTTCTCCCTATGGTGCTGGGATACGCTGGCCAGCAGGTTCTCAATCAATTGGGAATCTGAGTCCTCACCACATTCTATTGAGGGGCTTTCAAGGATACCGC
>JBOEGA010000076.1:0-21690 GCA_050633205.1 Methyloligellaceae bacterium
CTCCGTCACCGCTGTCATTTCCTCCGTCGTCTACGCCGCTACTAACATCGCTATCGTTGGTATCATCGCTATCACTGTCTCCGTCAGCAGCATTTTCATTACTTTCCTGTTGCTGACCACCTTCTTCGTCGGTACTGGCTTCTGTCTCTTGCTGATTTTCAGCACTGTCTGTGGCAGTTTCCTGCGTTTGAGCATTATTATTTGAAGCGAAAGCAGGGGAGGGGGCAGATTGCGAATTCTGATTTACAGAAGCAGCCGCAGTATTATCGTCTCCCGAAGTTGTAATATCATCGGGCCTGGAGCTGGATCGTGGGGTATTGGCAGAACTGTCAGAAGTTGAAACTTCCTGGTTCTGATTTTCTTGTCGGTTGCTGATCTCATCAGGAATATTGCGTTCTGAAGGATTTTTTTCGACGTTGGAATCGTCATCAATATCACCTTCTTTTTTCTGAAGTTTGATATTATCCTGTTGATTATCTTTTGTAGCTTTTTGATCTTCGGGCTTATTTATGCCGATCAGCGGGTTGGCAGCAGCAATATCCTCATCGCCTGATTGACCATTATTGATGACATAGTTCTTGGCGCCAAGGTCACCTTCCTCAACGTCCTGCAGAACAGTATATTCGTCGAACTCAGTCTTGTTCTTGTCAATATCTGTATTATTCTCAAGCTTGTCAGAACCGAGTTTCTTGTCATCATCACTCTTGGACATGGCATACCTCTGACACTACAAATAACATATGAAGCTTAATTTGAGGTTTGTGTCGAGATATACAGGAAGTGTATTGTTTTAAATAAAAACTATTTAAAACAATAAGATAAAAGGATGGAGCTTACGATTGTTTAAGATGTATTTACCAGGTGATATATTAAAAATATAGAACCGGGATACATGGTCAGTATATTATTAATCACTGTCCCGGTTAGTTTTGATATGTTTTTTTAAAGCCGCATAAAGTTCCTGTTCTTTTACAGGTTTTGTAACATAACCAGTCATCCCTGAAGCAAGACACTTCTCCTCATCACGCTCCATGGAGTTTGCAGTTAAAGCAATTATAGGGATGTCGAGGTGACCATTTTGCCGGATTTTATGAGTAGCAGTATAGCCATCCATTCTTGGCATCATACAGTCCATAAAGATAATATCATAATCAGAGTAACTGGACAGCTTAGTAAGAGCGTGAAGGCCATTTTCTGCGATTGCAACTTTACAGCCAAAGCTTTCCAGTAGTTCTGAGGCATACATTCTGCCTACGAAATCATCTTCAACCAGCATGACTTTTGCTTCAATAGGGGGGAATTTCTCATTGCAGATATGCTGACTGGCTTCATCAGATAGTGATATCTCCTGATAGGGCTCAATATCCTCATAGAAAGAAAGCAGAGTAGTCAGTAATTCGTTAGGATAAAGGGGAGGGCACAAATAGGCCGCAAACTCGATATGGAGACTCTGACTGAGAGATGAAAAGTCATTTGAAACGAGTATACAGTTTGGTGCATCCTGACCAAAGTCATCAAGCATTATCGTTGGATGTCGCTCAGAGAAAATTAGCAGATCAAAAGGTTGCCCGTTTTTGATGGCACTTTTAAGTTCAGAGTTGATCATCTTCTCATTGCTGGTAGTCCAGTATTCAATTCCCCATAACTTTAGAGACTGGAGAAGAAGGTTTATTTGATTGCTCTCATCCTGCAATATAAGAGCACGCTTTCCTTTCAGTGTCTCATATGAGGATTTCCTGATTTGATCGTCCCCTTCTGCCAGTTCCAGTTCAAAGAAGAGCGGTAACCTGTGATTATCAAAGTTATCAAAATTCTCGCTGGAACCTAAAGAAAGAAGAAGTTTTTTAGCAGTTATAAGGCTGACTGCAATTTCACCAAATTCTCGCAGGTCAGTGGTGCTTAGATCAGTATATTTCTGCATATCAGTCACGACAGTATCATATAACATTTTGTCATTCTGAATGCTGAAACGAAGCCTGGCATTATCTTTTGAACGCTCACGTGTAATATTGATAATGATTTTGCCCCGTTCGGTAAACTTCAGAGCACAGCTCAACAGATTAGTCAGAATTTTTGTTACCTTTCTGCTATCTGTTGATATATTGGATGGGACACCCGGACCATATATTACCGTAAGAGGAATTTTTTGTTGCACCGCCTGAGGAATAATATGCTGCAATGAATCTTTCACAATGTCTTCAAGGCGGCAGGTAGTAATAGATATTTCAAGCTCACTTGACTCTATATTTGCGAGGTCCAGTATATTATCAAGCTGAAGCATAAGGAGTTCAGTAGACTCCCTCATAATTCTGGCATATTTAAGCTGGTTTTCATCAAGACCTGTCTTGGTCATGAGTTCGATCATACCAACCAGCGCATTCAGGGGAGTACGCATTGCATGATTTACATTTGCTAGAAACGAGTCATTGATCCGTTCTTCAATCTCTGACTTACCCTTTTTCTTATCTTTGTGAGATATCACCCTATCACTCCCTTAAGAGATATATTCTTTTAATTTCGCATATAGATCAGCTTCTTTAACTGGCTTCGCCAGATAATCGTCCATTCCAATTTCCAGACATTTATCTCTTTCACCTGTCATTGCATTAGCTGTCATTGCAATGATTATCTGATGTGGCAGATTATTTTCAGCTTCACGTTCTCGTATTTTCTCTGTTGCCTCAAAACCGTCCATAAGAGGCATCATGCAGTCCATAAGAACAACTGCATATTTTTCCTTGTTCTTATCCAGTATATCCATTGCTTCTAAACCATTTTCAGCAAGGTCTACTGTACAGCCAAAGTTTTCCAGCATATCAGTAGCAACCATCTGGTTTACCATCTCGTTTTCTACGAGAAGAATTTGAGCGTTGATCTGATCCTGGTTTGTCTCTTCAGTATGTGATGTAAAATCAACGGGGTTTGAATGAGTAGCCACTGTAGTTTCTCTCAATTTTTCCTCAAGTTGACGGTTGCTGACAGGTTTAATCAGATAATCAAAAAACAGGTCTTCTTCCCATTTATCCGGGGTTAAGCCTGCGGCTTCCATTTTACTTAAAGCCGACATCAGAATAATCTTGGTGTCTTTGTAGGTATTATTATCTCTGATTTTTTGAGCGATATCTTTTCCGTTCATTTCTGGAAGGTAATAGTCCATCAGTACGATATGATACGGACGGCCTTCATCGCAGGCCTGTTGTAATAAAGCGAGCCCACCGGCAGCATTAGAGGCTGCATCAGAGGAAATATTCATCTCGGACAAGGCTATTGATAGAAATTCCCGGCTGATAGCCATATCATCAATAATCAGAACCCTGATATCTTTGGGTAAAACTTCCTCCTGAGCTCTGGCCTGTTCACTGTCCTCTTCAACAACAGGTACAGTTAGCTCTACCCAGAATTCGGTACCAACCCCCATCTCACTATTTACACCAATGGAGCCATGCATCATGCTCACAAGCTTTTGGGTAATAGTCAGCCCAAGACCTGTACCGCCATATTTTTTAGTAGTTGTTGCATCAACCTGGGCAAATTTATCAAATATTGTTTTCAGCTTTCCGGGGGGAATTCCAATGCCGGTATCTTTTACAGAAATCCTGAGTTTTATACGATCCTCGCCTTCAGGTTCTCCCTCGACAGAGACTGCAATATAACCATCTTCAACAAACTTTACCGAGTTGCCGAGAAGGTTGATCATTATCTGCTTAAGACGAATTTCATCTGCCAGAACAGTAGTTGGAATTTTTCTGGAAATGTTAATTGCCAGCTCTATGTCTTTATTTTCTGCACGTGGACATATCGCCTGCATTGTATCTTCGATTAATGTTCTTATGTTCAGTGGCTCGGGAAGAATTTCAAGCTCACCGGCTTCAATTTTTGATAGGTCAAGAACATCATTGATTAGTACAAGAAGCGTATCACCTGAGTTATATATAAGATCAAGATATTTCCGTTGATCTTCTGTAATGCCTGTGCGCTTTAGCAGGTCAGTAGCACCA
The DNA here is from genome assembly GCA_050633205.1 of Methyloligellaceae bacterium. GTDB lineage: Bacteria > Pseudomonadota > Alphaproteobacteria > Rhizobiales > CBDHHC01 > CBDHHC01. Next base: position 3,999 of record JBOEGA010000076.1, read on the forward strand.
ATAATGCCATTAAGCGGAGTTCTGATTTCATGGCTCATATTAGTCAGGAACTCTGACTTCATGATATTAGCGCGCTGAGCGACTATTTTAGCTGTTTCAAGCTCCCTCATATAAACTTCACGTTCTTTTGAGGTTTTATGTCTTTCAATAGCCCGGCTTAATTGAGCGCCCACTGCTTCCCACAAGACAAACAGCTCATTGCCTTCTTCAATAATATCTGTTGAGAAAAACTCAAGAACAGCAAAGACGCGGCTATGTACATAAATTGGGAACGCAAAAGCTGAATGGAGCTTGTTATCAGATAGATATTTATTACGTATAAACCGGTCATCCTGAGAAATATCCTCTACCCATTCCGGTGAGCCGGTTTCACCTATAAGACCAGGAAGTCCCTCTGACATTTGGAAGGTTATCTCTTCAGAGACTTTTCTGAACTCAGAATGATCAAGATTATCATCCTCCATATACCAGCAGCCGGAGGATTCAAAGACCTCATCATCTTGGTTCCATAGATAAGCGTGCCCCATTGGCCAGTGAATATATTTGCAAATGATTTCCAGTACCGAGCGTAGAAATTCTTTTTCAGAGTTTGTTTCACTGGACTGGATAATAATATTTGTCAGGAAGTCCAGGCGGCCCTGTTGCTTCAGCCTGTCTGTAATATCCAGGTGAGTACCGACGGCCCGTACTGAGTTTCCTGTTTCATCAAACTCAAAGACTTTTCCGCGAGATAATATCCAGCGCCAGGAACCATCTTTGTGCCGCATACGAAATTCAGTTTCATATTTTGGAACTTTTCCAGTAATATAGGATTCTATTCTGTCTGTTGCCAGTTTCAGGTCATCAGGGTGCAGAAGCTTCTTCCAGGTTTCAAATGAAGCTTCCAGCTCACTAATTTTGTAACCAAGCATACCTGCCCAGCCTTCAGAAAATTCAATCTTGTTTCTTTTAATATCCCAGTCCCAGAAACCAAGGCCACCGCCTTCAATTGCCAGAGCTAACCTGTTCTCGCTTTCATCTATCAGACGTTCTTTTTCTTTAAGTTCTGTTATATCTCTGGCACAACCAAGAAGAAAAGGCTCTTCATTTCGCCCGTAAAACCTGACTTTCTTTGTAAGAAGTATTTTGGTTCGACCGTCAGGAAACGCTAGTATTTCTTCTGCTTCTGAATATCCTGTATCAAACGCAATGGCATCCCTCTCAGCAATCTCGCGTGCTTGTGGTTGGGTATAATGGTCAATTGTTTTGCTGCCAATGATTTCGTCACGGGTATTATTAGGAAACAGTTTCAAAAAAGATTCATTTGCAATAACCAGCTTGCAATCAGCATCCTTTACAAAAATAAAGTCAGGAATACTGTTGATTATCATTTCCTGGAATTCCAGAGATTTTTCCAACTCCTGCTGTATATTTTTGCGGATTGAAATATCCCGCAAAATACAGACCTGATAATTGTGGTGTTCAACAACGGCTTCACTGATCGACAGTTCAACAGGAAAGTGTGTACCGTCTTTTCTAATAGCTTCAGCTTCTGCAGGCCCCTCGCTTGTTCCGCGCCCATCCAGGTAACGCAGATATTTTCTGGGGATTAGCAGGTCCGCATTTTTTCCTATAATTTCCCATGCTTCATAACCAAACAGGTTTTCAGCAGAACGGTTAAAACTTTCTACATCGCCGTTTTCATTTATTGAAACTATTGCATCAGAACTGTTGTCCAGGATGGCATGATAAAGAGCTTCATGTCCCTTAAATGTTTCTGTTGTGGATTTAGCTCTTTTTTCAAAGCGGTTTCTTGCTGAAAGAACCGGAGTGACAAAAACAAATAAGGCTAACGCAAAACAAATAATTGTTAACGTAATATTAGGAGCCCCGGCATTGGTTTGTACATATGCCCCCAGTATCAGAATAAAAGTCCCTAATCCCAAGGTATATACATTGATATCCTTAAACATCATTGTTGTCCCTTTAAGTGGATCATCATTTCAAAAGCCCGTAAAACTGCATACTATGAGGTGATTTATCGATGCTATCTGAAAAAACGTAATTATTTATAAATGGCAGCGAATGAATAGTTTAACTGAAAGTAAATTAACCTGGAAAATAGAAGGTATCGGGCTTTTTCCTGGGAGATTTATTGAGCTTATATTACTTGATTGGGCATGCAGATATTATGATGGGATCTGTGGGCTTTGAGGCTATACCGCCATATCAGGCGACCTCAGGAATTATTATTTTAAACCTGGCTCCTGAGGTTGAAGGTAATAAAGCTATCTCCCCTTCATGGGCCAGTAGTAATGATTGTACGATACCCAGTCCCATACCAGTTCCACCGCTTTCACGTCTGGTTGTAAAAAAGGCCTCAAATATCTTTTCCCGATTTTGAGGGGAAACACCTTTACCATTGTCAGAGACTGTAATGTGTATATGGCCCTCTTCCTGTTTTGCCTCAAGTACTATTTTTGTTGCGCCATGCTGGATAGCATTGTCTATCAAGTGTGAAAAAACGATAAGAGCATTTTCGCGTGACATCTTTAAAGAGCTGTCTGTGTAGTCTTTTGCAGTTATTTTATTACTGCCATAGTGAGTGTGTAGCTCCTGAATGAGCGGCTGAACTTCGGTAGAGCCCGAAGTTTCCGGGTTATCTGCACGAGCCAGTTCTCTTAATCTGGAGAGCAGGGCAGTCAGGCGTTCTGTGTCAGTGGTGATGTTTTTCAGAAAGCGTTCCCGTTCCTCAGGAGTCATTGTATCATTGGCATCCTGAAGCAGTTCTGCCGCTCCCTGAATAGAGGTCAGGGGGGATTTCAGTTCATGAGAAACATGGGCGGCAAATGTTGATATATAGTCTGCGCGGTCAAAAAGATTCTGAGCCATATTGAGAAAGCTCTGGGATAGCTGTGCTATTTCTGCGGTTCCGTGTCTTTCAAGTGGCAGAATAGCCTGTCGATCTCCATTGGCAATTTTTGATGTTCGGCGCGTCAGCTCATATACAGGACCTGCAATAGCGCGCCAGAATATGAAACCAATTATAAGGGTCAGGGCGAGAAGGGTGCAGGCAACAACAGCTACCTTGCGCTGATGGGCATAGAGGTGCTTGATGATATTGTTTGGTGTTCTGGCCATATAGATGATGCCTATAACGTGGTGATCCACGATAACCGGCATGGCGATAAATACGCGTATTCCAGTGCCCCGGCTTATTGAATAAAGCGGAGGGGGCGGTTCATCCGATATACGTTCGCGGAGGACGACTGTATACTCACCTTTCAGCGCTTTTGCCACTTCTTCTACATGGGCGAGAGAATGACCTATTTTGTATTTTGCTCCTATAACCACGCCCTGATAGTCCAGAATGCGGAAACCTGCCAGAGTAGTTTTCTGGGTTTCATGAGTTATTGCAAAGAGGCGTTTTCCAATGGCTTCGTAGGTAGGGTGTAGAGGTCTTTTAAAATAGGATGTGCTCGGACGACGCGGAAGGACATAATCACTGGTCATATCCAGTCTGGGGACAATAGGGTGATAGGGTTCTTTCGGGTCTGGTCTGAGATGCTCAGGCTGTAAAGCACCTACGGGGGTATCAAATGCCCTTCGGGTTTTAAACTCGTCAGCATAGATTGCCGAGAGGGCTGCGCCCTGGGCAATCAGTTCACTTTCAGTCTGGTTGATAAGCTGGTTTTCATAAATTCTGAAAAAAACCAGCCCGACCATGGGCATAGCCACTACACTTGCAAGTACCGTAAATATTACCATGGCCAGAGACGGGCGCCATTTTTTTATTGTTTTTATTCGCGGTGATTTATGTAAGTGCATGGTATTTATGGCCGATCAGTTTACTTCGCAGGGGCCAAGACGGAAGCCTACTCCATGTACGGTATCAAGTACACTGGAGCAGTCATGCACTGCAAGTTTGGCGCGGATATTTCTGATATGACTGTCTATAGTCCTGTCAGAGACGTGGGTTGTAACTTCATAGGCCGTATTCATTATCTGCTCGCGGGTGAAGATGAAGCCCGGACGTTTCAGAAATGCTTTCAGTATTGAGAATTCTATGGAAGTCAGAGACAGGGGCTGTCCGTTAAACTGTGCCTGATGGCGCTGGGTATCCAGTGTCAGCTTTCCGTGAGACAAAGTTTCCTCCTGAGTGTCTTTCGACTCTGGTGCCTGATTAATGCGCTTCAGGATAACATTGACCCTGGCAACAAGTTCGCGAGGGCTGAATGGTTTGGTAACATAGTCATCTCCACCAATTTCAAGGCCAAGAATGCGGTCAATTTCCTCGTCCCGTGCAGAGAGAAAGAGGATTGGTATGTTGGAAGTTTTTCTCAACTCACGGCACACTTCGAGACCATCCATTTCCGGCATGCCAATATCAAGCACGATCAGGTCCGGATTTTGGCTGGCAAAAACCGTAAGTGCTTCTGCTCCGTCTTTTGCAATGATTGCCTGCATATCTGCTTTTTCCAATGCAAAGCAGATTACTTCTCTTATGTGAGGGTCATCATCTACCACCAGAATGCGGTGTGCCATGGTTTGTTCTCCTGTCATATTATGGCGCCGCCTTTTCAATTGAGTTAGCATTTTTGAGCTCCTTTAGATAGATAGAAAGTCGTTGGCTGCGATATCCCCAGCTGCGCCAGTCTGTCAGTTTTTCTTCATGAGAGGCGATGTGGTTTTCTGTACAGCGTTGCAGCCGGGCAAGTTTGTATTTCTGAATGCCTTCTTTCTCAAGTTCGGCACCAACTTTTATTATTGCGGGAATGGCGGCTTCCCCAATTCTGCAAAGGTGGTTTGCGTCCAGACGGGAGTGGTCATTATGAGCGATGTTATAGCTGGCAATTATATGGCCGAAATTGATGAAGCAGCAGGCATACAGGGTTATTCTCAGCGTTGTGAAGTTAAACCTGATCAGCCAGTTATTGCTTCTATCCAGCGCTATACGGAGGATGATTGAAGCCAGGCCTGTCGCGACAAGGCCCATCCAGATAAATGCAGCTACCCGAAGATATGTAAGCTGATAGACATCCACATAGAGATTGAGACGCAGGATTGTTGACGTAACCAGAAGGATATTCTGTAAAATCCAGATATAGACCAGCGTCCGGATTATTCTGTTTTTGTTTGTATCGCTGCCAGGGCGCAGTGCGAGCAGGACAAATGTAGCTGCCAGTAATGCTGTCGCGATCAGCGGATATGCACCGCGATGGGAATATTCAGCATATGTCATATTAGCGGGCAGAGTTACGCCATTCCATAGGTAAACGAGATCAAGTGCCGATTGCAGTCCAAAAAGAATATTGAATAATATCAGGGAGCGCAGGATTGAGTGCTCATTTACGATCAGAGACAGAAGTTCGGGCAATGAAGGATATTCTTCAGCCAGCCTTTCACGAGTTTCTTCTGATAGTTTTACAGGCTCGTCATCTGAAGGTGCCAGATGATAAAGTTTGCTGCGGATCATTGGCCAGATACCGATAGCAATCAGGCCCCAGAATACGATGCGTTTTCCGTTCAGACCTGCAATGGCTGAGCTGCCTGTATTCTGTAAGTTTGCCAGCCAGTCTGAGATAACCGGATTGGCTTTTGCGAACAGCAGAAGAAAAACAAAAGTGCACACGACCGGGAGTAGCCAGTTTAACAGGTTATAACGATTGCCTGTCTCCTTATTGAGGCGTTTATCAATTTTCCGGGACATGATTATGTCTATAATTATCTGCGGAATGCCCAGCATTAAAAGCTGGCAGGCATAGCTGATGCTGGCCATTATTCTGCCGGACAGGCGGTTGTTTAACTGAAGGACCAAATATATCATCCCGTAGATGCCGACCGTTACAGAGAGCATATTAAAGTCTTCAATTATGGGCAGGGCAGTCAGGGCAAGTATGAAGATGCTCCTTGCTATAACGCCGGGTGTGAGGTAGCTCGAATTTGCAATAATTATCCCCAGGCCCAGGGCTGTCAGGAATATTGCAGCAGATATCCCTGGTAATTTTCCATAAAATAAAAAGTCGGCAAAAATGACTAAGCTCAGGAGAGTAAAGAACTTTATTCTGAGTGAACTTTTTGCCCGGTAAAACAAGTGTGACATTGTAGTCTTTGTTTTCATTTTCTTTCATCCGCACAGTAATTATTTTGTTTGACGCAATTGGTTTGGTTTTCTTTTTCAGTATAGTTATGGAAGTAAAGAATCGTTGCTGAAGCTGGCATAAGCCACCATCCGTCGTGTTTGATGCGATCTGGAATCTGAGGGCCGACTGATCGGCCTGTGTTTTGTTCTGTTTCATTTGACATGCGGCTATTGGTACAGGGCAGAAATGCATATGCAGCGCGCCAAACCACCAGCTTTTCAGTATTTTTGTGCAGATATTGTGCAATTAGTCTAATTGCGTTTCAGAGGTATTTTGGTCAGAAATTGATCTTTGTTGCTAATTAGAATTATTAAATTGAGGTGAGTATGAAATTTTGTTCCGGTATAGCTGCATTTTTTATATTATTTTTAGCTGTATCTGCAGTAAGTGCGGAAGAAGCGTCTTATATACGGAAAAATCTCAATAAAAATTTTGCGGGTCAGATTATCCATCCTGACGGTAGTGATAATAGTAAGGATGTACTTATAACTGTTATGTCAGTCTCGACCGATCAGCACGGTCAGGTAACTGCTACAGGGCGTGGTGAGTTTTATGGTGAGGACCACAAGGCTACAAGCTTTGAGTTCAGCTGGAAGATAAACCCGGATACATTACGCTTTGAGATGAAGGATAAGAGTTCCAAAGGCTCCTATATAGGTAATATATCCAAGGGACTGGATTCAATTGAAGCAATATTGGAACCGACCAGTGGAAAGAAGCGGGGCAAGCTTGTTTTGTATTCAGTTGTTCAGCTGGACCCTTAACAATTGATATGCTTCCACAGTTAATAATAAATACATCAACTGTGGAAACAACCTGTTTTACCTAGTAGCGAGAATTGTTATTTCTTAGCAGACATCTGTGGAATCTCATGCATCCAAAGTAGTCGCTATTATCACGTCCCCAGTTTCGTACACATTTTTTGTGTATTGTACGGCATCTGTATCTTTTGGCTGGGTAACGTCTTTTACGTGGGGGGTATGAATTATATACGGGTCTGCGTGGGCGTTCGGAATATCTGCCGCAACCACGATCTCTCAGACACCAGTCATAATCAGCATAACTGTGATGATATCCGCAACGATCTCTCCAGTAGGCGCAGGAACGGCGGCGAGGGTAGTGAACCTTCAGAATATTATCTATTGATAGGTTTTTAGCTGCAGAAAAGACTTTTGCGGAAGGGGCTGCATTAACCGTTATAGTAGAAAAACTGAGGGCTATTGTTGCAATGGTTGCGATTAATAATAGCATTTTTTTTATCATCATGAATACAAATCCTTATGATACAGGCGGGATTCAGCCTGAAATTTTAAAATTGACTTTTTCTAAATAAAAACAAGAGGATTGTACAGGATAGTTAATATTTATGATTAATTAATAATTAAAGTTTCCAGAATAAAAAAAGGCGTGAATTGAAATTCACGCCTTGATTATGTTTCATAACCTCTGAACTAATCAGGAAGTTGGCCCATCATTGAACGCAACTTCATCAACCAGCTCGCTTGCGCGCTTGCGGTTTTTTGCGATGTCTTCAAGAGCAATTGGGTCAGCTTTAAATGTTCCCCATGATTTAACAATGTCAGACCATTCTACACCAACTTTTACAGGATATTCAGTATTAGCTGTTGCATATATCTTTTGAGCATTATCGCCAGATAGGAATTCCATAAGCTTAAGAGCATTTGCTTTGTTAGGAGAGTTCTTGGCCATCACAATACCGGAAACATTCACATGCGTTCCACGATCAGCAGAATTGGGGAATAGTAGCTTGACTGAAGCAGCCCATTTCTTTTGTTCAGGCTTTTTCTCATTAGTTTGCATTTTGCCCATATAGTACATGTTGCCAACTGCAATATCACATTCACCAGCATAGATGCCCTTAACCTGAGCGCGGTCATTGCCGGAAGGTTTACGAGCAAGATTGGCTTTTAGACCTTTAAGCCATGTTTTGGTTTTTTCTTCACCAACATTGGCAATCATGGAAGCAATCATCGCAATGTTATAAACATGCTGACCTGAGCGGATACAGATTTTGCCTTTCCATTTAGGATCTGCAAGCTCTTCAAGCGTAATTGCATCCTGTTTTACGCGTTCTTTAGAGGCGTATATAATGCGGGCACGTGTTGTCAGACCAAACCACTGGCCTTTAGGATCACGATAAGAAGCTGGGATATTTTTATTCAGTACTTCAGACTGAACAGGCTGAGTGATGCCTTTATCAACTGCTTTTGTAAGCCGTCCGATATCAACGGTCAGAAGAATATCAGCTGGGCTGTTTTTACCCTCGGCAGAAATGCGCTCAATCAAACCTTTTTTGGCAAACAGGACATTCACTTTAATGCCTGTTTTTTCCGTAAATGCCTTAAAAAGAGGTTCGACTAGAAAGGACTGGCGGTATGAATAAACATTTACCTCATTTGCAGCCTGAGCGGACATGCCGGCAAAACTTGTGAATATTACTGCCATTGCAGCAAGATTAATTTTCGTAATAGAAAGTATAGTTTTCATATATAACTCCAATAGGCGGGGTTAAAGACCCGATATTAGACGAATCTATTTGCCTGTTGTGGCTTCGTTGCCAGTGCAGAAAACATGTTTTTCATTTGGGTGTCAATGGGATTTAACTGTTTCAAATAGTATGATTTGATACGTATTTTCAATGGTTTAGAATTATTCTAAGTTTCTTTTTGTCAGGGATTTATTAAAAAAATTAACTATATCATATTGATAAATAATGTTGGAGGTGCAGAAAAATTCTCCCTCCTTCAATTTATTACGCAAAAATAATATTAGATTTTTTTTAATATCTGATCACAATTATTTGCGTCATGAAAACTATGCATGGATATACTTGAATGTGATTGATTTTATCTAAGGGAAACGCCGGCGTTCCGTTTTCTGAGAAGTGGAACGTCGGCGCCAACCCTTGTAAGGCCACGATGGGGATAGTAGCCTTTTAGGGATACTGTAAATCAGAGTTAAGAGTACTCACCCTGTTTGTCGTAGTGATTTCCAATAAGGTTCAAAGGAATATACAAATTCCGGGATGTTTTATTCCGGACTGTGTGAGAATAATCTGTGCCGATAGAATAAAAATGTTATAGGATCAGGCTGTTAGTTGGCGGGATCTGGGCGCAATCAGTTATATATCTGATCTTGCCAATTATTGGGTATGTATCTGGAAGGGGGACACGTGCATAATAATATCTGGGGTGTTCTTAGTGATATCTTACTTATTCTGGCTTTATCCGGGTTGGTTATTCCATTATTGCAGAGAATGCGGATCTCGCCGGTTGCCGGATACCTGGTTTGTGGCCTGCTTATAGGTCCACATGGATTAGGCATATTTTCCTCCAGTATTCCCTGGCTGGCTTCTTTTGCAATTACAGATTTGAATCTTATTGCAGTGCTGGCAGAGCTTGGCGTTGTATTTCTCCTTTTTATGATAGGAATGGAGCTCACTTTTTCCCGTCTTTGGGGAATGCGGAAGCTTGTCCTCGGGCTGGGAACAGCTCAGATTATACTGTGCGGTATCGTCATTTATGCGGTGGCATTGCAGTTTGGCAATGTTCTGGCAACGTCTGTTTTAATTGGAGCCGCATTTGCTCTGTCTTCTACTGCCGTTGTCATGCAGCTGCTGACTGAACGGCATATGCTTAACCAGTCTGTCGGGCGTATTTGCTTTTCTGTCCTCTTAATGCAGGATTTGGCCGTAGTGCCAATACTTGTGTTGGTTGGAACATTTTCAGGCCATGCAGAGGGCAGTGTTTTCATTTCTCTACTAAAGGCCGTGTTGACCGCAGTTGTTGTGGTTGCCGTTATCATTGCAGCAGGTAAGCTGTTGCTCAGGCCTGCCCTGAGAACTCTAAGCCCTTCCAACAATGTAGAGTGGCTGCTCGCTGTTGTACTGTTTCTGGTTATTGGTTCAGCAAGTATGACGCACTCATTTGGTTTATCCGCAGCGCTGGGGGCGTTTCTTGCAGGGTTATTAATAGCTGAAACTGAATACCGCCATGAAATTGAAGTGATAATAGAGCCGGTCAAAGGTATCCTGATGGGGATCTTTTTTCTGTCGGTTGGAATGAACACAGATATTGGGGCTATATTGCAATATCCAGTCTGGCTGGCGGCTTCGGTTATTGGTATATTTATAATAAAGGCGCTGACTTTTTTCCCTCTGGCTATATTATTTGGGGTGAAAAAAAGGGAGGCTTCAGAAGCATCTGTATTGCTGGCTCAGTGCGGGGAGTTTGCATTCATCATTATTGGTTTGGCGCATACAGGGAAGTTGCTTCCCGAACAGGATGCCCAATTCTTTATGCTGGTTGCCAGCCTTTCTTTGTTGACGACACCATTTATGGTGAGGTTTGCCCCGTTAGCAGCTCGACTGGTAGGTGGAAAGGAAGTAGAGAAACCGGAATATGATGCAGTCCCTGACAGTTCAATTAAAAACCATGTCGTTATTGCCGGGTTTGGTCGCGTTGGTATGACACTGGCTAATATTCTTGAAGAGCAGAATATCCGGTATATTGCTATTGATACAGATGGCAGTCATGTCCATAAATTACGCTCCAAAGGATATTCGGTGCTTTTTGGCAATGCGCGTAAGGTAGACCTATGGACTAAACTGAATTTAGCCAATGCATCTGCAGCAGTTATCACCATAGATGACTTCACTGTTGCAGATACAATTGTTCGCTTTCTCAGAAAAAAATGGCCGTTAATACCAATTATTGTCAGAGTACAGAATACTCTCCAGCTTGATGAGTATTATGATGCAGGGGCGACCACCGTCGTACCGGAAACGCTTGAGTCCACTCTACAGCTGGTTCATACCCTTATGGAGCAGATAGGCGTAGACAAGCAGGAAGCTTATGAAATTATAAACAAGCATCGTCAGGAAGTTCTTGCACGGGAGTTATGACACAGGCTCTCAGTCTGAGAAGTCGAGGCCCATTTCGCGGTAACGTTCCGGGTCATCGCTCCATTTGCTGCGAACTTTTACAAATAGAAACAGATGAATTTTTGTTTCTGCAATTTCAGAAATTTCTTTACGGGATTCCGAGGAGATAGCTTTGATAGTTTGGCCGTTTTTACCAATGACAATTTTTTTCTGGCTATCGCGCTCTACATAAATTGTCTGCTCAACCCGGACACTTCCATCTTTCAGAGTTTTCCATTGGGTTGTTTCGATAGTTGAAGCATAGGGAAGCTCTTCGTGCAAACGAAGGTAAAGCTTTTCTCTGGTAATTTCAGCAGCATTGAAACGCATTGTAGCATCGCCAAGCTGATCTTCCGGATACAACCAGGGACCGAAGGGCAGGGTAGAGGCTAAATATTCTCGTAAATCTTTCACCCCCTTACCATTCAGGGCTGAAATCATAAAGACCTTGTCAAAGGTCGCCAGCTGATTAATTTCTTCAGTCAGGGCCAGCAGGTTTTCTTTTTCAATACAATCAATTTTATTGAGCAGAAGGACTTTGGGTGTATTGACGTTAGTAAGTCCGTCCAGGATCTTTCTTGAACCATCATCCAGCCCCTTCGCAGCATCTATAAGAAGGGCAACAACATCAGAATCTTTTACGCCATCCCAGGCTGCTCCAACCATCGCGCGGTCCAGGCGACGTTTAGGTGTAAAAATACCAGGCGTATCAACCAGAATTATCTGTGTATCGCCTTCCATTGCAATAGCACGAATTCTGGCACGGGTTGTCTGTACTTTATGAGTTACAATTGAAACTTTAGCGCCAACAAGTTGGTTGGTCAGGGTTGACTTTCCAGCATTTGGCGTACCGATAAGGGCTACAAATCCGCATTTGGTTGGTGCCGTCTCTAGGATATGATCCATATCAGACATATTCTGTGTCTTTCCAGATGCCTTCGCGACGTAGCATTGTTCGCGCAGCTTCCTGTTCTGATGCCCGCTTACTGGTTCCTGTGCCCTCAGCGGGGGCCAGTCCGTCAATGCGTACTTCTGTTGTAAATTGTGGTGCGTGATCCGGACCTTCTCGACTGACTTCTCCATATTTGGGGAGTGCCAGTCTTTTGCTCTGGGCCCATTCCTGAAGAGCAGATTTAGGATCCGTGGGGATGATGTCAGAGCTTAGAAGCTTTGGAGACCACATTCTGAATATAAGTGTTCTTGTCGCTTCATAACCGGCATCTAAAAAAATTGCACCAAGGATAGCCTCACATGCATCAGCTAGAATTGTCGGCTTTTCACTGCCACCGCTTTCGCGTTCTCCTTCCCCCATAATAATATGGGGGCCTAGCTCAAGTTCCTGCGCAACAATTGCACAGGTATCTTTTTTTACCAGCCGGTTAAAGCGTCTTGCCAGTTCCCCCTCAGGGGCTTCAGGGAAGTTTCCATTTAACAGTTCTGCAATCGCAAGACCAAGCACACGGTCGCCCAGAAATTCCAGACGTTCATTGTTCTTGTCTTTTCCCATGCTGGCATGAGTCAATGCCAGCTTGAGAAGAGAAAGGTCTTTAAAGTTGTATTGCAGTATTTTCTGTACTGACTCGAACGAAGAATTTTTAGACACAGAGATTAACGAACTCCATTAAAAATCCGGGACCAGCGAGTTGTCATCGGCCAGGTCCAGAATTTAGCGATACTTGAATTTTTATCAGCGGAGAAAAATATAAATTCTGCGCGGCCGATAAAATTCTCAAATGGTACAAAACCTACATTGCTTTGATCTCGACTATCAGATGAATTGTCTCGATTATCGCCCATCATAAAGTAATGGCCTTCAGGCACAACATATTCCTGAGTGTTATCAAAATAGCCATTAGGTTTTTCATCCAGAACCTTGTATTTCAGGCCTTCAGGAAGTGTTTCTTCATAAATGGTAATATGTTTATTTTCATCTTCATCGTAGTAAGTACCAACTTGTTTCTTGGGGATCGCTTTACCATTAATGAACAACTGTCCATTCGTGACCTGAATTCGGTCACCAGGCAGACCTATAACTCTCTTTATATAATCGATCTCTACCTGATTTGGCTTTCTGAAGACAGCAACATCTCCTCTTTTGGGCTGGCTGCCAAGAATCCGTCCATTAAAGAGGTTAAAGCTACCAGGTATTGAGTATTTGCTGTATCCGTAGCTGTATTTTGATACAAAGAGATAATCACCAATAAGAAGGGTCTCTTTCATAGAGCCTGAGGGGATATTAAATGGTTGTATGAGGAAAATTCGCACAAGGATGGCCAGAGCAAGCGCCTGAAGGACAATCTTGATGATGTCCATGAGCCCGTTTTCTTGTTTTTTATCTGCAGCTATATTTGTGCTCATATACCCATAACTCCCTGGAACCTCTTTATTTGTGTCACCTCGACAGGATGCTGAGTGCACAATCTACTCGTATATCGCTTCATTGCAGAATATGCAAACACTCTCGCCCTATATTGTTCATTTGTGCGATTATAGGTATATGGGCAATAAAGTGAAACTTGAAATAGGGTGTTATGAGAATTCTCTAACACCTATTTATAAATAATGGGTCTATCTTACAGGGCATTGAGGTTAAAAGATAATTTTATGGAAAAAAGTATAATGAATCATATGTGGGGTTTCTTGATTCTTGCTCTGAAACTTCTCAAAAGTGGAAAAATTTTACTTGCTGCACTGACACTCGGAGCTTATTCCTACGTTTTTACATGGCAGTTTGCGCTTGCGATCATGTGGGCTATTGGTGTGCATGAAATGGGGCATGTCTGGGCCATGCGTCGCACCGGAATGAAGACACCCGGATTTTACTTTATACCATTTCTCGGAGGAGCAGCTATCGGGGACAGGGCCACATCAGAGTGGCAGGATGTCTACATTACGGGCATGGGGCCTACCTGGGGTATACTGAGTGCCATTCCACCGATTATTCTGTTCCTGTTCACCGGTGCCCCTATATGGGCTGTTATAATTGGGGGGATTGCGCTGGTTAATCTGTTCAACCTTCTGCCAATTTACCCACTTGATGGCGGGCGTTTGATGAATTCGGTTTTTGCATCAGTCGCACCGGGAGCTCAGGTGGTTTATCTGGTTCTGGCTGCAGCTCTGGTCATTGCTGTCACGATTTACATCAAGATCTACTTTATCGCGGTGCTTTTTGTAATTGGCATTCTCGAAGTTTATTTTGACAGGAAAAATGTGAAATCTGGAGAGCTTGCACGGAAACCACCTCTGAACAGAGATGGTTTCATTTTATCGGGGTTGTGGTATGGCGGCCTGATCCTTGTATTTATCGCGATGATCTATTTTATCAAGGATATCGAAGGTGCGGATCTTGCTCTGCGTATGCTGCGAGATGATACTTCAGGCCTGTAGTCTAATATCCGTGATAGTAATGAGGCTTTGGTCTTGAGTACCTTGGGCGGCAACCGTGATATTGCATACACCCACGATAATTGCTGTAACCACCCCAGTTTCTTCTGCAGCGTCGATGCCAGATGCTGCAGTTATTTCTTCTGGAATAGTGATAATTGCGCGAAGGCCTCCATCCACGACGATGGCTTCGGTATGAGTTGCTGTAGCAGCCTTTTCGTTTCAGGCACTGCCTATAGCTATGGCGGTCAAAACCCCGGCCATAATAGCATTCATGTTTCCAGTAATGGCAGCTTGTGTGTACTTTCACCAGCAGCTGACTTTCTCCGGCATAACCTTGAGGAGTAGGCGTTGATGGATGTGCTAATGCCGTTTGAGAAAGAAAAATAGTAAAAATTAAAGTAAGTATAGCAGTCTTCAATTTAATAAATGTCATGATCCACTGTCTTTCAACTGTGTTTTTAAGTTTGAGCGGATGTTTTACATGAACATTAAGTATAAATGAATTTATTATTATGTCTATACTTGTTGTATCTGTGGATATAGAGGAAATCTACAGCAGGGATAGCCGTATAATGAAGAGCAGGGAACTATTATTTTTTGAAGGATAGCTGTGGGTTATTTGCCTGATATCAGCAGATTTTGATTGAAGATGGCAATTACGTCATCAGGAATAGGGATTGGCTTCCTTGAAGTTCGGTCCATAAGTACCAAAGCAGAGTCACAGGTACATGTGCATATTCCATTTTGAAATAAAGCCTGTGACATGCCTATTGATGTTCTGCCGATACGGGTAATCGCTGAGCCGATCTGTATCTTGCCTGGCCAGTTCATTTCCTTATGAAATTCCAGGTCCATTTTAACAACAACAAAATTGGCGTTTGGTGTTAATTCATCAATAATTCCCGTATAAAGAAACTCAACACGTCCCGTTTCTATATAACTTACAAAGGCCAGGTTATTTACATGCCCGACCATATCATTATCGCTGAAACGAACAATCTCCTCTGATTGCAGGGGAAAATTGGCAAGTGATATATTATGAGGTGCGGGCATGTTTTTATCTTTGTTTATTGAGATTTTACGAGATTATCAATCGCCATCAGCTTTTTCATCAGGTCTTCAAATTCATTGATTGGAACCATATTCGGACCGTCAGAAGGTGCATTGTCCGGATCCTGATGGGTTTCAATGAAAAGCCCTGCGACACCAACCGCAACCGCAGCACGTGCAAGAACAGGGACAAACTCTCTCTGTCCGCCGCTGGTCGTACCACGTCCACCTGGCTGCTGTACCGAGTGTGTTGCATCGAAGATAACAGGGCATCCGGTTTCAGCCATGATTGGCAGGCCGCGCATATCAGAAACCAGCGTGTTATAGCCAAAGCTTGCTCCGCGTTCGGTAAGAAGAACGTTGGAATTTCCTGCTGAAAGCACCTTGCTGACAACATTGATCATATCCCAAGGGGCCATGAACTGGCCTTTCTTGATCTTGACAACCTTACCAGTTTGGGCAGCTGCAATCAGAAGGTCAGTCTGGCGACACAAAAAGGCTGGAATCTGAAGTACATCAACAACTTCAGCAACCGGTTCACACTGTGCAGCTTCATGTACATCAGTCACAATTGGCAGACCAAGGAATTCCTTGATCTCTGCAAAGATAGGTAAGGCCTGCCCCAGCCCCAGCCCTCTTTCACTGCTGGCACTGGTTCTGTTTGCTTTGTCGAAAGAAGATTTATAGATTAGGCCAAATCCCAGTTTCTCTGAAATTTCTTTTAATGCACTGGCCGTTTCCAGTGCATGCTCACGACTTTCCATCTGACAGGGGCCCGCAAAAACTGCGATAGGGCCACTGTTGGATAAGCGGACTTTACCAATTTCAACTTCGGCTTTCGGCTCCATAAAGTGGCCTCCAATAAAATATTAAACCAGTCTGCTTTGTCTGACCGCGGCCTCAATAAATGAAGCAAATAGCGGATGAGGATCAAAAGGTCTGGATTTTAGTTCCGGGTGATACTGGACACCGATAAACCATGGATGATCGGGAATTTCAACTATTTCAGGCAGTAAACCGTCTGGAGATACACCTGACATTTTCATTCCGACTGATTCAAGTTGATCGCGATACCCCATATTCACTTCATAGCGATGGCGATGGCGCTCGCTGATCTTGGTATCACCGTAAATTTCAGCAACCTTGCTGCCGGCTTCAAGTGTAGCATCAAAAGCGCCAAGCCTCATCGTGCCACCCATATCACCATTGACTTTGCGTTGCTCCAGTTGGTTGCCATTCATCCATTCTGTCATGATGCCAACCACCGGATTTTCACAGGGACCAAATTCAGTCGAGCTTGCCTGTTGATTACCGACCAGATTGCGGATGACCTCTATAACAGCCATTTGCATGCCGAAGCATATCCCCAGATAGGGCACATGTCTTGTGCGGGCAAACTTGGCAGCATGAATTTTACCTTCAGAGCCACGCTCACCAAAGCCACCTGGCACCAGAATGCCATGAACATTCTCCAGGTAAGGCCCCGGATCTTCTTTTTCAAATACTTCGGATTCAAACCACTCAAGGTTGACTTTTACCTTGTTAGCGATACCACCGTGAAACAGAGCCTCGTTCATTGATTTATAGGCGTCTTTCAGGCCGGTATACTTTCCAACAATACCAATTGTAACTTCGCCTTCAGGGCTCGCAATGCGTTCAGAAATTTCATGCCATTGGGCCAGTGCAGGCTTTGGTGCTTCAGTGATGCCGAAAGCATGAAGTACTTCCTTGTCGAGACCCTGTTCATGATAGGCAAGTGGCACATTGTAAATGCTTGCGATATCAAGTGCCTGAATTACGGCGCTTTCTCTGACATTACAAAATAATGCAATTTTACGACGTTCATCTTCAGGAATAGGGCGGTCACAACGGCACATTAGAATATCCGGCTGGATACCAATCGAGCGCAGTTCTTTTACAGAATGTTGCGTGGGTTTCGTTTTTAGTTCACCGGCACTTGGAATATAGGGGACAAGTGTCAGGTGAACGAATATTGAATCTCCGCGCGGCAGCTCATTGCCAACCTGGCGAATAGCTTCAAAGAAGGGCAGGCCCTCAATATCACCGACAGTTCCACCAATTTCGCAGAGAACAAAGTCAACATCTTCATTACCATCAAGCACAAAAGACTTGATCGCTTCTGTAACGTGCGGAACCACCTGAACAGTACCGCCAAGGTAATCACCTCTGC